>DMAP01000338.1 GCA_003446975.1 Clostridiales bacterium
GGTTATAACGCGCTGGCCCTGCCGCTTGCCGCGGGGGTGCTGTATGGCGCGGGAGTGACGCTGTCGCCGGCGGTCGGCGCGGTGCTGATGTCGCTCAGCACGGTGATTGTTGCGATCAACGCAAGGCTACTCAGGATAAAGTAACTGTCGGAAGGCACCATTCCGCAATGAGCAGTTTTTGTATTTTCAAAACACCACCGATAATTGTTCTGTTACCAAAAAACTACTTAGAGCACAAGCATATTTTGTTCGGAAACGTTGCTCCGTCAAAAGAATATTTCAATTTAGATCACATGAACAGCATCGCAATATCGGTGCTGTTCATTCTTTATGAATGACAGCATTGCTGGTAATTTTTAACACAAACAAGAAATGAAAGAAAATTTTTTATAGATGGTTACAAGATATTAGTTTGCAACAAATCAACTTTATTCTATCTGTAGAGATATATTAATATTGACTCAAGAAATAAATATCGGTAATATTAGTAATAGAACATATCATTTACATACAACCCGTGTCGAGAAGTGATTTCAACTTGGAATGTTATGATTATCAACAGATAGTCTGAGCAGGGCAACGAATTATTTTAATAAGTGAAAGGGGATTGTTTGTGAAACAGATTAGTATTGTTATTAATGGCGAACAGAAAGTGGCAGAAAATAGAGATTATACCTTTAAAGAGATCATAATACTTGCGTTTGGTAGTTATGACGATAGTAAGCATTCATATACAGTTACTATGACAAAAAAGAATGATGAAGGAGAAAAGCATTCCGAGTCCTATTCATTCGGAGATACAATCAAACTCAAGGAAGGAGTCAGACTGAATATTGACTCAACTAATAGATCATAACCCCGATATAAAAAAACTACATGATGAGGGATATCAATTAGATGTAATAAACGACAATCTAGTTGTTTTTGGTATACCCTATGTAACCGAAGACAAGGAAATTGACTTTGGGATATTATACTGTCCATTGAATCTCAGCGGTGAAACTTTGAATCCACCAAGAGATCATACTGCAAGATTTGTCGGGAAATATCCATGTAATCAATTCGGTCAAAAGAACTCATCGTTTGTTAATAAACCTGACCCTAATCGATTGTCTGAAAAGATACAGGGCGAGTATTTCTTTTCATCGAAACCATCAACTGGTAATTACTCGGATTATTACACCAAAATCAGCAGATACGTTCATTTGCTGTCTGATCCAGCAAAATCAATTGATCCAAGCGTATCCTCGAGAAATTTTGACTATAAAGCATATAAAGAGGAAACAGTTTTTAATTTTAACGATTCGTATTCATCTCGCAATGGAATATATGAACTGAATAGCAAGCTAAAAGGTCATCGAGTAGCAATTGTTGGATTAGGTGGGACAGGTGCATATCTTCTTGATCACATAGCAAAAACTTACGTTGATCAAATTACTCTAATAGATGGCGATGTTATGCAAAACCATAATCTCTTTAGATTACCAGGGGCACATATTCCTCAAGATCTCAATGGGAATATAAGTAAAGTTGAGTTTTGGATGCAAAAATACTTGCGGTTTCGTAAAAATATTATTGCAATTGATGCTTATCTAGCTGAGGACAATATTAATTTACTCGATGGTAACGATTTTGTATTTATAACAATTGATAATACAACAGCTAAGAAAATAATTATTGATTGGCTTTTATGCAAAGGTATTCCGTTTATAGACTTAGGCATGGGATTAAGTAAGGTTAACAACTCTATTCGAGGACAGATAAGAAAAACCTTTGTAACGCCTGGCTATCAAAAATATGTCAATAGAATAAATATGAGTCCTGTTAAAGACGAGGATATATATAAACAAAACATTCAGACCTCTGAATTGAATAATCTTAATGCTTTGTTGGGGATAATTGAGTGGAAAAGGTGGTGCGGGATTTATCTTTCGGTTCCAGAGGAGACACCGTACAATTCGACTTATATCATAGATGAGGGAACATTGCTAAATGAAACATAGATTCGTTGACTATATGCCTAATCCAATTGAAGAAGGGATTTTATATATATCGATAGAATATGATGTGGCAAAGCATAAATGCCCTTGTGGTTGTGGTACGGATATAGTTACTACACTATCACCTACTAGATGGAAGCTGATTTATGATGGAGAAACAGTTTCTCTGTCGCCATCTATTGGAAATTGGACACATCCTTGTAAATCCCACTATTATATTGAAAACGATACTGTAATATGGGCAAAGAGTTTTTCCAAGAGAAAGATGCAAGACGTTGTCGAAACTGACCTAAGAGACCAAAAGGAGTATTATAAAAAAACGAGTAGCAAGTTCAAGTCACTTTTTGAACTATTCAAAAAAAAGCTGTAGACAGAGCTTTCAAAAATTAATGGAATGCCAGTACGAACTTAATGTCCCCAAATTTGGTAGAGATACCAAACTTCAAACCCACGCAGAAACAAAAACAAAAAGGCCTGATGGCCTTTTTGTTTTGATTCGAATGTGTTGTTAAAATTCAAAAACCGACAAGAATGTCAATGCGCGGGCTTGATTATTGATCGACCTGCACGAGCAATTGCCGAAAGATTTCTGCTTCTTCCGGCGTCGCTGTCTTCTTGACCCGGATCACTGCCTTGTCAAACTGATAGATGTAGGCTCCGATGGCTGCGGTTTCGCTGATGCGCGTGTAGTACTCTGCGCGCGCGGTTGCGGCAACGATGTTGTCGTATGTTTCGGCGACGCAATCGACGCTGCCGTTCAGCGTGAAATCAACGCGCTGCGTATAAGGCTCCAGTTTGCCTGTCGCCGAGTTTGCGGCGGCGGCTTCATCATACTCAACGACGTCCGAGATGTCTGCGCCAAAGCTGACCAGTTCATCGATAGCCTCCATCAACGTTAGCGACGAAAGGCGACCAAAGAGGCGCGGGGTCGGGGTCGGAACCTCGGTCGGGGTTGGCGTCGGG
>DMAP01000246.1 GCA_003446975.1 Clostridiales bacterium
TAGTATTTTAATGACGTGATATACGGTCCATTGGACTTTTTAGAGTACTTCCTAATGGGTTCTCCCATTTCTTCTTTGTAGGCTAGAAAAGGATTTGGTGTATCCCTGTACATCTCTACTGTTTTTAATAAAATCTCAAAAGTTTTAGGATCATTCTTATACATCAAGAAATCATCAAGTTTATGTTTGTCATTTTTATCCGGCATTTTCTTTTTGAACTTTTCATAGCCTTCTTTTGAATAAATATCCTTTATTTTGCTAATTTTTTGAATTGTTCCATCTGTTTTTTCTCTTGTGCCATAAATTGTTTCATTCGATAATTGTCTATTTATTTTTTTATCTACTTTGAATGAATATTTAATTTTATCTTTTACTTGATGGATATTTTTATTCATGGTTAGCATTCTCTCGTAATAAATATAATCTATGTAAAGTTGATCTGAAGATATTTCTCTGAATTTTTCAATATCCAGCATCTCTCCTGTTTCGTAATCAATAATATTCTTAACTATCCACTTAAACATGTTTAACCCCATTTGAGAATAACACATTATAATAGCATCTATAGCATGATGTGCATAGGATTCATCTCTGTCTTTGTCTAGCTTTAGTTTGTTTCTTAATTGCGCCGTAAAACTTCCATTAATCACCTTGATTTTTGTCGTTTTGTTATGTGCTTTCATGAACCCTTGCAAAGTATTTAAAACGACTCTGGAAGCATATCTTGTATCATTTAGATTCCTATTGATGAAACCTTGGAGAACTTCTTGTTTTGTGATATTTTCTTCAAATAGTAAATTCCTTGCCTTCTTATGGTTAATTTTTGTATCTTTCACAAAGAATTTCAAGCTTTCATAATTCCAAGACCTATTTAAGGATTTTAGGTATGTACAAGGTGTCCTATTTCCTTTTAACTGATTTTCGTTCCTGTAAACCAACACCTTATTATTTCTACTATCATCGAATGAAATTGATAGTGGAATAATATGATCTATTTCGAACATTTCTGCATTTGTTAACATTTCATGTATATATATTGGTTTCCCGCTATATGGACATTTTCCGTTTTGTTCGTTCCATAACCTTAGCTTTGTCTTTAGAGCCTTTTGTCCATAAAAGTGCTCATCCTTTATTTTAATTCCAAATTCTTTTTCAACTCTTTCTATAATATGCGACAACTCTTTTTCATTATCTGCTTGGAACTTCTTAATGCGTTTTGTTTGCTCATCATTATTCTTATCTCTTGCCATCTCGATAATGATGTCATCTGGATAACCATAACTGGAAATCAGACAGTTTAATACTTTTATACTTTGATTGACTGATTTGGAAACAACTGGATTATATATTTCTGCAATTACTAAATCTGTAGGAATAACGCTATTGTCTTTGAACTTATCAATATTAGTCTTAAAAACACCCATCTCGGTTAATAGTTCCATCTGATTTTTTGGCGTTTCATATAGATCATCCATGAGTTCTTTCATGATCTTAAGAGACAGTGAGTGCCATTTGTTAAACAATGACGAGTTTTTTCTTCTAAATTCAATTAAACAAGCAGATAACTCTTCATTAAAATTTATTTTTTCGCGGTTAAATGCCTCTAATATAGATTCTTTGTCGGTATTGATGGTCAATATATAAGCGATTTGGTCTAATTCTTCCCTGCTAAAGGAATTAATTGAAACACCAATCTCAGCTAAAGCTTTGTTGAGTTTCCTATGGGTTTCAAAGGTATGAAAAACTTCTTTCTCTTGTTTATCAATTCTTGCGCCAGAAAAACTTGTGATCTCGTCATTAATTGCCATCTTGATAATTCTTTTCATATTAATAGTTTTCTCACTAAGTACCAAGTCCATTATTCTCTGTTTTTCTATTTTCGTTAACTTTTTACCCTTAATGTTTAAATTGTTCAAATCATTAAGAATATTAAACTCCTGTGCAGTATAGCTAGATGCACTGGCACGTATCTCATCTTCATATACACTACATTTACCAATCAGCTTCTCAAATATATTGTCTTCTGTAATATAATCTCCGGTTTTAGGATCAATCTTGGTGGTATATTTACCGTAATCCGTTCTTGACTTTTCATTACCAGGTCCCTCATAATATGCTCTCTTGGTCAAGAATAAGTCCAAGTACTCGTTTATAAAGAACTCATCAATGAATTGATGGTATTCTGACTGTTTACTTAGTATTTCTTCTATCTCTTTCTTATATCCTTGAATTGTAAAAACATTGCTAATGTAAATAATTTCTCTATTCTTATTGTTGTCATCAATAGTATTGTCTCCGCGATACTTGCCAAAGTCTAAATATCTCTGTAATTGTATTTCGCAAGGTAATTTTGTTTTCATCTCACTGGCGTTCAAAACGAGAGCCTTTTGGAAGTCATTTCCTTTCTCGTTATCTTCAGCATCCTCTAGATAAGATATGCCCCTATGTTTTAAGATATTTTTCAACGCAAGAAAGAGTTCACCTTCTGAAATCTTCTCAGTTAAAGCTTTATTTCGAAGAACTAGCGGATTTTTATTGTTTTCTTCATCGAAAACCAATCCTTTAGCCTTCCATCTCTTTTTGAACTCATTTAACCGATTTGATTTTCGTCTTAATAGCCGTCTTCTGCCTCGATTTGTTCTTCTTTCAACATTTTTGCTAGTATCTGCTGCATCAAATAGACGAACTCCAGCGTCTATAATACTCATATCATCTCCAATAACAGCCCAACCAACAGAACTAATACCGATATCAAGTCCAAATTTGTAGCCCATAAAATCTCCTTTCATTTATGTATTTTGTTTACTATCAACACCAAACCACCCCTACCGCTTCTCCCTCTCCAAGCCCACGAATGCTGTAATAAATGCCACCAGTAAGATGATGAAAATGGACCAGGCAAATCTCACTAAATTGACTAAGACCTTCCCGACAAACCTGATAGGAAATGTAATGATTCTGAACATTGGCTACCTCCATGGTTGCTATCCCCCGATAGTTATTCCCAATACCTTTGACTATGTGAATCCCAAATACTACCCCACTATTATCGTATCACCCATTGTGGTAGTATCTGTGTAACATTTAAAAGTTTTTAATCATTTTTTCGAGCTTTTCCCTTATTTTATCTTTAAGGTCTGTGGGCTCTATTACCTCCACGTCGCTGCCCATGGACAGGATCCAGCTGATAATCTCTATCTCTCCCTGGAGATGTGCTTCAAAGAGAATGGCCTTTTCATTTGGGATGTCTGTGATGACTTGGTTGTCAGACCAGATTTTTTCTCTTATAATCTGGCTCATGGGGTGCCTGATTTTAAGGACTACTTTTTGAGTCGTATCCTTGAATATACCAAGACAATTGGTCATATAATCCTTCAAACTGAAGTCGCTTGGCATGACAAAATAATCGTCTGTGGTAGCCAGCGATTTGATTCTGGATATTTTAAAATCCCTGATTTCTTGTCTTAGATGACAAAATCCGGTTAAGTAGAGGGAGTTTCTGTACTCGTAGAGGGCGTAGGGGCTGACTGTTCTTTCTTGATGCTCGTCGTTAAGTAGGGAATAGTAATTGATGTGAATTTGCTTCTTTTGAATCAATGATGCGTGGATTTTTTTGCAGTGTTCTCTTTCCTGATTGTTGGAAAGTGCTGCCGGGGAAGATTTGCTCACGAATTGATAGTCATTGACATCACCTTGATAATGCTTATTGACTTGCAGGGATGCCATTAGCTTGTTATAGGCAACTGAAAGCTCATTGGCATAGATTAAGCCGGATTCTTCCAGCTGTTTGTAAGCCATGTTCAAGGCCATGACTTCTTCAGGATTCAGGTTCAGGTTCAATAGACTATCATAGGTTTTAGGCAGGCTGTATCCACCATATCTACCTGGCTTGGATTCGATGATGATACCTGCTTTCTCCAGGTCATCCCTATAGATCTGAACCATCCGATTATTTACTTCTAATATCTCGGCGATCTCTCCTATTTTCATCTGTTGCTTGGCTCTAAGCAAAACCAGCATAATCATGGTATTCGACAGTTTACTCATGTTATCCCCCCAAATGATTAACTCGTCGTCTGGTATTAAAATGTATATCCAATTGTTAATAGTATATCGTGATTCTTATTCGATGGCAACCTAAAAAGAATCCTGTTTATTATTTAAATGCTTTCGATCCATTGGACAACCGGATTTATAAATAGTAGAATAAAGGTGAAGTTACAAGATATAGAGGTGTGTTATGAAAAAAATAGAGAGTTTTGAAGTGGACCACGAAAGGCTGAACAGAGGGGTCTATGTATCAAGAAAGGATATTGTCGGTGATCATGTCGTTACCACTTACGATATCAGAATGAAACGACCTAACCGGGAGCCTGTTATGAACACAGGCGTGATGCATGCTATAGAGCATCTGGGAGCGACATTTCTTCGCGACCATGAGATCTACAGCCATAATACCATTTACTTCGGTCCCATGGGCTGCCGAACCGGATTTTATCTGATCCTGAAGGGTCAGCTTTCCTCAATGGATATCGTTCCGATCATACACGAAATGTTTACATTCATAGCTGTATTTGATGATGAAATTCCTGGAGCTGATCCTGTGTCATGCGGCAATTACCAGGATATGGATTTGAAGGGGGCTAAATTGGAGGCATCGGTTTTTCTCAATGAGACGCTGGAAAAAATGACAAGTGAGAATCTGATTTACCCCGAGTAATCTGGTTTTGTAACAGAGACAAAAATCAAGAGCATATCATCTGATATGCTCTGTATTTTTTATTTTTTTTATTCCACTGACAACAGCTTGGCGCTCAATACCCCGTCAATCTTCCGCAAAACCTCGATCATCTCATCTACTGACGCTTCCATCCCTGATATGTCTAAGGACAAGGTGACATTCGCCTGCCCGTTGATGGGGATGTTTTGATTGATAGTCAGAATATTGGCGTTGTAATCGGATACAAAGTTGATGGCCGCTGACAGCACGCCTCGCTTGTGGGAAAGAGTCATGGCGATGATTGCCATCCTGCCAATGGTATCTTCCGATGGCGCAAACACATAATCCTTGTATTTGTAGTAGGTGCTTCTGCTGATACCGACCTGTTTGACAGCCTCGCTGATTCCCTTGACCATATTGTCGTTGATCAATGTTCTGGCCTCGATGACTCTGTCATATACTTCAGGCAGTATCTTTTTGTTGACGATCAGATATTTTTTATTGCTCATGAAATCAACTCCTTAATATTTTTATTCCATCATTGTCTATGGTCAGTTTTCGGATGATCCATTTATGGTTCAATTTGCTCAGCACCTGAGACAATCTGGACGCCATCCCCTCTTGGTCCGACAGGCACATGATGGTGGGTCCTGCGCCGCTGAGATACACCGCATGACAATCATTTGCATGGCAGGC
>DMAP01000081.1 GCA_003446975.1 Clostridiales bacterium
GAGAGCGATAGATGATATGGCTGAAGAGTTGATTGAACTCTACGCCAAGAGACAGATGTCAAAGGGCTTTGCATTCTCCTTAGACAATGAGTGGCAGAGAGGTTTTGAAAACTCTTTTCCATACCAGGAGACTGAAGATCAGCTGAAGTGCATCGAAGAGATTAAGGAAGATATGATGAAACCAATCCCAATGGATAGATTATTATGCGGAGATGTGGGTTTCGGTAAGACAGAAGTGGCGCTCAGGGCTATATTCAAAGCAGTAATGGATGGAAAACAAGCAGTTATTTTGGTTCCAACAACCATATTGGCACAGCAGCATTATACAAATATGGTTGAAAGGTTCAGACAATATCCCGTGAAGATTGAAATGTTGAGCAGATTCAGGACAACAGCTCAGCAAAAGAAAATCATTGAGAATCTGAACAAGGGATTGATAGATGTCGTCGTCGGCACCCACAAGCTCCTATCGAAAGAAGTTAAATATAGAGACTTGGGTTTGCTTGTAATAGATGAAGAGCAGCGATTTGGTGTAAGGCACAAAGAGCTGATTAAACAAATCAGAACAAATATTGATGTTTTGACACTGACTGCAACACCTATACCAAGAACTTTGAACATGTCTATGATAGGCATCAGGGATATGAGCATAATAGAGGAACCCCCTGGCGAAAGATATCCGGTACAGACATTTGTGATGGAGTTGAATGACAGTTTCATCAAAGAGGCGATAATAAAAGAGGTATCGAGGGGTGGTCAGGTTTATTATGTGCATAACAGGGTAAGGGATATTCTCGATAAGGCTGAAAAAATCCGAAAACTTGTGCCCGGCATCAAGATTGCTGTAGCCCATGGGCAAATGAGCGAAAGGCAATTGGAAAACATTATGATAGAATTCATCAATAAAGAGCATGATGTTTTGGTGTGTACGACAATCATTGAGACCGGCATGGACATAGCCAATGTCAACACAATGATCATAAGCAATGCTGATAAGCTTGGTTTGGCCCAGTTATATCAGTTGCGCGGAAGAGTGGGCAGAAGCAATAAAACAGCGTTTGCATATCTCACATATGAGAAAGATAAAATGCTGACAGAAATCGCCGAGAAAAGGCTCAAAGCCATCAAGGAGTTCACTGAGTTTGGTTCAGGCTTCAAGATTGCAATGAGGGACTTGGAGATTAGAGGAGCCGGCAACATAATAGGAGCACAGCAATCAGGTCACCTGGCAGCGATAGGTTACGATCTATATGTCAAAATGATGGAAAGAACGCTTAATAAAAAGAAATCAGACATCGATGAAAAAGAGGTGATAGAAACCATTATCGAGTTGGATGTTGATGGCTACATATCCTCTAAGTACATTATGGATGAAGAACAAAAAATTGAGATCTATAAAAAAATATCTGTTATAGAAAACAGAGAGGATGTGAATGATGTTATTGAAGAGATCATTGACCGATTCGGCAATTTGCCTCAAGAAGTTGACAATCTAATCAAGATATCCTATATCAAAAGCTTAGCTAGAAGCTTCAAGGTGATAGCACTTAGACAAATCGGTGCCACAGTCAATATTGAGTTCAAGGATAACAGAGCAATAAGCCAGGAACTTGTGGCTGCCATTATGGAAAACTATCAAAAGGATTTCAAGTTTGACGCGGCAAATAAACCGATACTCAAATATTTCTTACCAAGCACAAAACAAGCAGACATTCTAAGTTCACTTGAAAACGTGTTTGAGAAATTATATAATGACTGCATTACGAAAAAATCGAACTAAATGGAGGAAAAATTGAAAAACAAGAAGATGATTGTTCTACTGTTGGTAATGGTGTTAATCATAGCAACAGCGGGATGCGTAAAAGAAAAACCTGGAACAGAAGCAGCAATTGTTAACGGTGAGGTAATTACCGTGCAGGAATATGAAGAGACATTGGAAGTATACAAATCCATGTATAAAAATCAGTATGGAGATGAAGTGCTTGAAACAGAAATTCAACCGGGAGTAACCTTACTTCAGTATCTGCAGGAGAATATCCTGGAAAACATGATATTTGAGAGAATCATTTATCAGGAAGCACTAAAGAATAATTTGACAGTGGATGACGCTGAGCTAGATGAACTGATGACGGAATACAAAACATTTTTCGGTGATGAACAGGCTTATGCGGATTTTCTAACTTCAAACAATATGAAAGAGGAGTTCCTGAAGAACTCTCTTAGAACTGATGAAGTCATACAGAAATATGTAGATTTTTACATGGAATCCTTAGTGATATCTGAAGAAGACTTGATCAAGTACTATGAAGAAAACATAGACAAGTTTGTTTCAGTTAAAGCAAGGCATATTCTGGTTAATTCCATGGAAGAGGCCGAGGACATTTTGGAACAAATAAATAACGGGGCAGATTTTTCGGAGTTGGCAAAAACCTTCTCACAAGACACAACCAGTGCGGTTAATGGTGGAGATCTTGGATTTTTCTATAAGGGACAAATGGTTCCAACATTTGAAGAGGCGGCATTTGGTCTAGAAATCGGAGAAGTAAGTGAAATTGTACCATCGGATTTTGGATTCCATATCATTAAGCTGGATGATAGAAGCGAGGGTTTTGATGATAAGAGAGAGTTGGTTTTAAGCGAGTACAAGAATATCAAATACGGTGAAAGAATGGATGAACTGGAGAATCAATCAGAAATAGAACGCAAGCTAAAACTATAGAGAGGTATACAGATGAAGCTGAAATTTACCGGAGGCGCCGGTGTATTGACAGGTTCTTGCCATTATATTGAATATGCAGGAAAAAAAGTACTATTGGACTGCGGACTTTTTCAGGGGAGAACCGAAATTGAAAAACTAAATGAAAACGAGTTTCCATTCAATCCTGCTGAAATCGATTATCTTATCCTGAGCCATTCTCATATCGATCATAGCGGTAGAGTACCATTGTTGGTTAAAAAGGGCTTCAAAGGTAAAATTTTCGCTTCTAATCCCACTTATGATCTGTGTACAATTATGTTGATGGATAGTGCACATATCCAAGAGACGGAAGCACAGTGGAAAACAGAAAAAGCCTTGAGAAAAGGTGAAGAACCTATCTTGCCTCTGTATACAAAAGAAGATGCGCAAAACAGTCTGAACTTCTTTAAACCGGTCTTGTATGAACAATATGAGGAAATCGATGAGAATCTAACTGTCAGATTTGTTGACGCTGGTCATATTCTTGGGTCATCTATCATTGAAATGTGGTTTAAAGAGAATGGCAATACGACAAAAGTAGTGTTTTCAGGTGATTTGGGAATGAAAAACAAACCAATCATTAGAGATCCCAAAATAATAGAAAAAGCAGACTATCTTATAATCGAGTCAACATATGGGGATAGACTTCACGAATCATCAGACGAAAGAGTCGAGAGGTTGGCAAATACAATTCTAAAAACCATTAGAAATAAAGGAACCGTTGTTATTCCATCTTTTGCCGTCGGGAGAACACAAGAGATCATATATGAGTTGAATGAGCATTATGATGGCCAGTCTGAGTTCAAAAAAGAGTTTGATAAGATCAACGTCTACATTGATAGCCCATTGGCTTCAAAAGCGACAGAAGTATTCATGAAAAATGCCCATGTATTTGATGAGACAACCCGTAATAAAATAATGTCGGGAGACAATCCGTTGGAGTTTAAAAACTTGCACTTTACACAAACTGTTGATGAATCCAAAGCATTAAACATCTCAACAGAACCTAAGGTGATCATTTCAGCCAGTGGGATGTGCAACGCTGGAAGAATCAGACATCATCTCAAACATAATCTGTGGCGCAAGAATGCAACCGTCATATTCGTTGGCTATATGGCCGAAGGAACACTTGGCAGGATGTTAAAAGATGGACTGAAAGAAGTTAAGCTATTTGGAGAAGATATAGCAGTGAATGCTGAAATAGTCAGTATTGACGGGTTTTCAGGCCACGCGGATCAAAATGGCCTGTTGGAATGGTTGTCAGGATTCAAAGATGGACCGAAAAAAGTATTCCTTGTCCATGGAGAGGAGAGTGCAAAACAGATATTTGCTGAGAAAATCAAAGAAAAACTGAATTTTGAGACTATAATACCCAAGATGAATTCTGAATATTTGATTAAGAACAATGAGGTAATTTTGGTTTCAGAGGGCATTATACCAGTTGAACCTGAAACCACTCCTGACGAAGATAAACCGAAAAGTCCTAAACCAGAGTTGACAAAAAAAGACACCATAAAAAAAGAAGATGCTTCAAAAATCAGCCAAGTCCTTCTTGCGGAGAAAGAAAAACAGATTTCTGAAACAGCGGAACGCGATGATGATGAAATAGCTGATTCTGATAAAATCAAAAAACTACAGAATGAATTGGAGATACTAAAAGAACTTTCAGTTAGAATTTTTGAGATGACTGAAGGCACTCTGGAAGAAAGCGATATGAAAATCGGTGAGTACAAACAGCTCAATAATCTAATCAAGGAGCTTGAGAAATCCTTGCTTAATCTCAGCATAAGAAGTGGCAAATAGATCCAAAAGCAAAAAAATACCTTTATATGCTTTTGATATGTGTTATAATGGAACCTGTAGTGAAAAAAGAAAGGTGATTAAATGAATTTTGCAGACCACAGGTTCATGAAAATAGCTGGGCCGATAATCAACCATAAAGAATTTCAGAAAATGAAACATATCAAACATCATGACGAAAGTGTGTTTGACCATGTGATGAGTGTTTCCTACAAATCATATAGGATAGCTTATAAAATTGGTCTAGACTGGGAAGCGACTATTAGAGGTGCATTGCTACACGATTTTTATCTGTATAAGTTTGACAAGACAATAAGGTTGAGGTTGCCGATTGATGCGATAAGACATGCAATCATGCACCCTGTGAAAGCTTTTGAGAATGCATCAGAACATTTCATTCTCAACGAGATGGAAAGAGATATAATCATAAGGCATATGTTTCCGGTGAGAATACCAAGATATAAGGAAAGTTGGATTGTATCCATGGTTGACAAGTATCTGGCAGTACAGGAATATTATCAGAATTTCAGAAAAACAACTTCAAGAAAATACCGTGAAAACTATAATGCACTTCGATTTGACGAAGTTCAGTATAATGAAGCAAATTAGCAATTAAAAACCCTCGGAATTATTGAGGGTTTTTTTTATCCGATTGCAAAGGTCAGTTCTCCTTCTGCAACAATCACGTCATCAACGAAAGCTATGGCATGCCCTATGCCTAAACTTCCTTTAAGTTTAATGATTGTGGTTTCCAGTCTTAATGTATCACCGGGAAGCACCTTTTTTCTGAAACGCATTTTTTTTATGCCGCCAAAATAAGCGATTTTCCCCTGGTTTGTTTCCAGTGACAGTAGGGCAAAAGCACCGGTCTGCGCCATTGCTTCAACGATTATAACCCCAGGCATCACATGATTTCCAGGAAAGTGCCCCTGGAAAAAAGGCTCATTGGCAGTGACGTTTTTAATGGCAACCGCTTTAGACCCTGGCTCT
>DMAP01000067.1 GCA_003446975.1 Clostridiales bacterium
TGTGTCAGCATCATTCTCATAGCTATCTTCATTTGATATGACTGCAAATCTAGTGATGTTGAGTTTGTTATCTTGGATATTTTCGGCAAGCAGATTCATATCGTATATTTGAGCTGCTCTTTTACTGGCTAATGCGCCTGCAGTTCTATCTCCCAGCTGGATAATATACTCAACACTTTTTGCGGTATCAAGGTAAGCAACTTTGTATATTTGTTTGTGTTTGTCAAAAAAGTCGTCACACTGTTTTAATGCTTCCGGATGAGAGTATATAGTCTTGATTTCATCAAAAGATACACCTTCGAACGTGATCAGACAATGGCCAACATTCACAAACTCCTCCCCGACTATATAGACATTATAGTCCTTCATTAGGTCAAGTGATCTGGTTATTGCACCTGTAGTGCTGTTTTCTATTGGCAAAAGAGCGAAATCAATTGAATTTCGTTCAACATCCGCTATCATCTCCCTAAAATTGTCATAGGGTATGTTCCTAGTGTTGTTGCCAAAATACTGAATTACGCCCATTTCACTGTATGAGCCTGGTACGCCTTGATATCCAACTTTTAACATGCCTCTTCCTCTTTCATCATCTTATGAATTTTTCTAACCTTGTTGTTTAATGTTTTAAACTCATCAGGTGTTATCGATTGAGGACCATCGCACAATGCTTCAATTGGGTTGTTGTGCACTTCCAATATAAGTCCATGAGCTCCAATAGCGGCAACTGCCCTTGAAGAAGGTTCAACCATTTCAACTCTTCCAGATGCGTGACTGGGATCTATCAATATAGGCAAATGGGATAACTCTTTAATGGCGGTTACAACATTCAGATCCAGGGTGTTCCTTAAATATGTTTCGAAAGTTCTGATGCCTCTTTCACATAATATAACCTGATCGTTGCCTTCCGACATGACATATTCTGCTGACATCAAGAATTCCTTGATTGTTGATGACATGCCTCTTTTCAACAATACTGGCTTATCGCATTTACCGACTTCTTTTAGAAGGGAGAAGTTTTGCATATTTCTAGCTCCGATTTGAATAATGTCAGCGTACTTGTAAACTGCATCAATATCATGATGATCCATCAATTCAGTAACAATAGGGAGACCTGTCTCATCCTTGGCTTTTTTCAATAGCTTTAAACCATCCAATCCCAAACCCTGAAAGCTGTATGGAGATGTTCTGGGTTTAAAAGCCCCCCCTCGCAACAAATCAGCTCCGTATTCCTTAACTTTATGGGCGGTGTCCATGATCTGAAACTCGTTTTCTACAGAACATGGCCCAGCAATAATCGTGAAATAATTGCCTCCTATTTTTCTGCCTTCGACTTCAATGATGGTGTCTACCCTGTTGGCATATCTGCTTGCCAACTTATAGGGCTCCTGTATCTTATAAACTTTCTCGACACCTCTCATCACCTCAAACTGCTGAAGCTCTATTTTTTGTGTGTCTCCAACCAATGCCAGTATGTTCTGTCCCGCTCCATAGGTCACAATGACTTGAAGACCCATCTTTTCCGCTTTTCTTTTAATGACCTGGATTTCTTCCCCTTGATCTTTCTTGATTACAATAACCATTTTATCCTCCTCGGTTTTGCCTTGTTGGCTGAATTTCCATTTCTTCTTTTCTCTAAAAAAATAAAGCCTGCGAGTAAACTCACAGGCTTTTATGTCCTATTATCAGATGAGATTTGAGTTTAGCTTATTAAAATTACATATTCTTTTTTTATATGTAAAAAATCCTGCGCTAAAAAAGCCCAAGAAAAAGCTAAAAAAGTAGCTATTAAGTTTTGAAGTCTTCAAACTCGCATGTTTCAAATTCATTTGTGTTCTCCAATTTTTAATTAAATCAAATTATAATTTAAAATCCTAGTCTTTGTCAAGGATTATTATCTAAAGTTGCAGCACACATGCAAATAGTCTTGCCTTCTTCTACAAACATCATTTCATACTCTGTGGCAATATTGCTCATGATATGCTCGGACTTATAAAGATCGAAAGTGAAGTATTTAATTCTCCATTTCTCCTTTTTCAAAGTATTAAGAGAATACTGGAAAAGTGCTTGGTTATCAGTCTTTAAAATCAATTCTCCACCTTTTGCCAATATTAACTTATAAGAATCCAGATGCGATGGGCTGGTCAATCTTCTTCTTTCATGTCTGAGTTTTGGCCAAGGATCTGAGAAGTTTAGGTATATTTTGCCTATAGACTGTTCACTAAACAGCTCCTTAACCATCTCCGCCCTTGAATGAACGATAAAATAATTATCCAGATATCCTTCAACTTCAATTGCTTTTAGCCACTTGAAGATCACTTTAGTGCTTGCTTCAAAGCCAAGGTAATTGATCTCAGGATTCTTCATTGCCATATTTCTTATAAAAAGCCCTTTTCCAGAACCAAGCTCTATATGAACAGGGTTTGATCTGTTGAAAACACTTTCAAGTTTTATATCCAATTTTTCCGGTTCTGTAATAACCCTTGGATGAGAATCCAATATTTCTTTCCCATTGTGTATGTGTCTTAATCTCAAAATTTGCCTCCTAATCAGCACTTCTTCTGCCTAATCGATTATAACATCCGTCTTATTATTTGACTACTTTTGATTATTAAAATTAATTAATAAAAAATCAATTGCTTTTTCCATTAAACAAGTTATAGTCTTAGTATAGGAGGTGTTTCTATGAATACACTGCTTACCGAACTGGGCGTTTGGTCATATTTCATCATTTTTTTCGCAAAGATAGTTGAGGTTTCTATGTCGACTATCAGAATTATGTTCGTTGCAAAGGGTGAGCGCGTCAAGGCTGCCTTAATAGCTTTTTTTGAGATCTTTATTTGGATTATCATAGTCAGCTCTGTTCTGACTGGATTGAATGAAGATCCGATACGGGCATTGGTTTATTGTGCGGCATTCGCTATAGGCAATTATATGGGAGTTTTTATTGAGTCAAAGTTGGCTATCGGTCTCTCTTCCATCCAGGTCATCACTAAAGAAGGTGTCGGTCACGAACTGGCTACACTGCTAAGAGACAATAATTTTGGCGTGACAATCATCAAAGGCGAAGGTAAGGAAACCATGAGAGAAATCTTGCTGATTCATTTGAAGAGAAAGAGAATCAAAGAAGCTGTGGACCTTATCAATACGCAATTGGAAAATGCAGTTGTTATTGTTAATGAGGTCAAGGCTGTAAGAGGTGGATATATTAAAAAATAACCAAAGCCATTATTCTACGGTGTTTTAAATGATTCTGATTCAAGAAAAGTTTCAATGTCATCAGATGCTGTTTTATCAAATTCTTTGTTTAGAATCACCTCAGACAACGAAATAATCGTGTCAATAGCTTTTGTCTCAACATTCAGCAGCTTGCCAAGTCTTGATATGGGCATTAAGCCAAAGGGTATATCCTCATTCAAATATCTGGTTTCCAGTGTAACTGGTGCCAGATCTTTTGTATGTACCCCACTCCTTGATAAGGCTGAATAAAGATCCATTTCGACTGAATTATATAATTTATGCATATTGTCCAATAGACTGTCCAGCTTGATCCCCAGTTTTATGCCAACAGCTATCCTTTCTCTGTCAATTCTTTCTATTACATTTGCTATAGATGGCGATATACCCTCACTATAAAAATCGAACCTTCCTCTAGTTGTTTCTATCCATCCTGCATTGAGCAATGTAGTCGCCGTATGCACAACTGGATTCATATTGGACAAGAGAACCTCAAAAATATTTGCGCCTTTTTTGAAAACCGGATAGATATCATTTAATAATTTCAACCCTTCCTCAATGACTTCCGTATAAACTGACGATACCATTATTTCGTTCTTGACACCTTTAATGCTCGTCATTTCACAATCGATTTGGCGACACGCAAACAAAGCAGAGTTCAGAGATATTATTTGGTGAAAATCTGTTAAACCTTTTTCTCTTAACTTCCTCATCAGCAAAAGCCCGCCATAATTATCAGGCATAAGACATATCATAGCTTTTTGATCAAAAAACCTGATCAGATCATCAAAGAGGTCATTGTGACAGTATGCAGGAACCGTAATAATGATCAATGATACACCTTCCAATACCTCTTTCATACTATTGGTCACCAAACTAATTCTGCTTTCAAAATCAATTGCGCCTACTGAGATAATCTTATGATTTATGATTTTTTGATTGTCAGTCATGCTTTTTTTATAAAGCTTAACATTGTGCCCAAGATGACTAAAAAAACCTGCGATGGTAAAGCCTGCATTGCCACCACCTAAAATCGCTATATCAATTTTCTTCATGTCAACCTCTTCTTTGATTTGAATCAATTATATCAGATGGATAGCAATTTTACAGTAAAAAGTGTTTATTTCACTTAAACATTCTTTTTCATTTATAGTAAATTAACTTGACTCAATATGGATTGTTTCATATAATTAAATTGACTTGATATGTCAACATATCTTTTAACGAAAATTTCAATTGATTATAACGATTAACTGGAGGTATCAATGAAAATACTGATGACCGGCAATGAAGCCGTGGCAAGAGGTGCTTATGAAGCAGGGGTACTTGTTGCTTCTGCTTACCCAGGCACTCCGAGCACAGAAATTATGGAAAACTTTTCTCAATATGACTATGTATATGCAGAATGGGCACCCAACGAGAAGGTAGCAGCCGAGGTTGCTATGGGTGCTGCTGTTAGAGGCGTGCGCTCTTTTGCCGCAATGAAACATGTTGGACTCAATGTCGCCGCAGATCCCTTCATGTCTTTTGCCTATCATGGTTCAAATGGTGGGTTTG
>DMAP01000368.1 GCA_003446975.1 Clostridiales bacterium
GGAAGGAATCAGTCGTGTTGGGAAAATGGGTGCAAAAACTGTGTTTGTAGGGTCTTCGCAACAATTCTATTACAGCATAGGGATGTCACCATATGCGACTTCTACTATATGGAGAAAGCATATAATTCAAAAAAAGTAAAGGAGAGTAGCATTATGACGACTGTAGAAGAAAAATTAGCGAAATCATTGACCGCGGAATCAACAGCACTAATCCCATACCTACCCTATCTTTTACAGGATCTATGGGAGCTTGGATCGTCTCCAAAAGATATGGCAACACTGATTTACAATCATGTTAACGTATCTATCGACACAAAGGTGCTGGATTTGGCATGCGGCAAGGGTGCGGTTGGAATTAGTCTAGCCAAGAAATTTGGTTGCAGAGTGAAGGGCATTGATCTGATGCCTGATTTTATTGAAGAGGCAAGAAAGAAAGCCATTGAGCATCAAGTGGAGAATCTGTGCGATTTTTCAATCGGAGATATCAATCACTCAGTTGAGATTGAAAGGGATTATGACATCGTTGTCTTGGGTGCTGTTGGCCAGGTCCTCGGGAGTCAGGAAGAAACGCTTAAAAAGTTATCCCAGACCATCAAGAAAAACGGATACCTTTTACTGGATGATGGCTATGCGAAATCTGAATCCGAAAAAGCCTATCTGACAAAAATACAGTGGCCGGAGATCATTGCGGAATCGGGATTCCAGCTGATTGCAGATCTGCCGATTGAGCAATCGGATTTGTCGGATGTCATTGAAGAACAGATGGCATGCTTGACAAAAAGAACAAATGAGTTGAAGAAAAGATATCCTGAAGATGCCCATCTGTTTGATCAGTATTTGAAAAGCCAGCTGGTTGAATGCGAAGAGCTGGAGAATGATATTATAGGCGTAACGATGCTTTTAAGAAAACGATTGACATCAACAGGGTTCTTGGGTTCAGGNNACCGTTATCCAGGGACTCTACAGTGCTTATCTCCCACTTCTTAGCACATTTAGTCATCGGATAAACACTAATGTTTAGTAATGTGGGGACAGTTAATTGCAAACAGGCGTGAAGCTATTAGGAGAAAAATTCATGAAAATTTCTAAAAAAGACGCATTGATGTGGTTTGAGTTTTTTTCAATCCTTCCTGAGGATGAGGAAATCATATCCAAGCAGCAAGAAATTATATACGCAACGTTTTATCAAATTGAGACAGCGATTGATTACAAAAACGAAATATTGATGTCTGAGATCACAAATCTAAAAACCTTGAAAGACAGAACCTGTTTTGTGGGTGATGAATGCAAATTCCCACAAGGATGCCGATCTTGCCTCTTGGGGACGGGATTGAGTGCCATTCGAAAAACCAATACCTGTAATCTATCCTGCGATTTCTGCTACAATTATGGAGAATTGGAGGATATTTCACCGGTTGGTGAAGGTATGTGGGAGATAGGAGGCACAAAATTCTACGACAAGGATATCGATTTGCTGCTATCGATTCAACGCAAGCCAACAGGCATCTCCTATGTCTTTCTGGAACCATTCATGGAAATTGAAAAGTACTTTCCAATAATAATGAAGTTCAGCAATGCTGGGATTCATCAACATCTATACACCAACGGTACTTTGGCAACGGAGATGTCATTGAGAGCATTGGGTGAAGCTGGGCTTGATGAGATTCGATTCAACCTGGGAGCATCCGACTGTTCGGAGTTGGTTATTGAGAATATTCGTATCGCAAAAAAATATATCAGGAGCGTTGGTATTGAGACACCCATGACACCAGGCTTCTATGAGTCGTTTTTGAAGAAAAAGCAAATGATTTTGGATACAAAGCTCGACTTCATGAACTGTGCGGAGCTGCATTTGAATGCCAATAACATAGGAAATTATGAAGGAGAGAACATGTATATCACACGACACGGTTACATTTCACCGGTTTGGAGCAGAGCACTAACATTGAAGCTGATGAAGATGGCGGCTCAAGAGAATTGGGATTTGGTGGTCCACGATTGCTCCAATTACACCAAATTTGCTAGAGGATTGAATCTAGCCAGCAAGGAGGGCAAGTGGTTCGGGTCCAGCCATTATACATCTGAGTTCTCAAAGATACCTTATGAAGTGTTCTTGCCAATACTACAAGATGAAAGTTTTAAATTTTTAACTGAAGAAGAGCTGCCAGATCGTTACAAGCCGGGCAATATGCTATATTAAGGAGATTAAATATGAATCAGATCTTACTAGTGAAACCCACTTTGGCTTACGCCAAAGATATCATGGCTTATAGACAAGAGTTCCTGGATGCTGGAGACAGCTTGGACGGCACCAGCAGTTTGAGAGTTTGTTCCACTGTCGATGAATGGCTTCGTGATTTGAAAATGCTTGAAGACGAAGAGACTTGTCCCAAAGACAAGGTTTGTTCAGATACCTATCTGGCAATTAGGCTTAGTGATAATCAAATCGTCGGGATAATCGATTTCAGACACCACATCAATCATCCCATACTGAGCGTGTGGGGAGGGCATATCGGTTATTCTGTCAGACCAATGGAAAGAAAAAAAGGTTATGCCACAGAAATGCTCAAACAGGTGCTGCTCAAATGCAGACAGCAAGGTTTAAAAAAAGTTCTTATCACCTGTGACATTGATAATAACGCAAGCAAGAAAACAATCATTGCCAATGGTGGCATATTTGAGAATGAAGTTATAGTCAATGGTGATTTGGTTGAACGTTATTGGATCCAGCTATAACCCATTTCTATCGCTAGACCAAGTAGGAATCTATGAGTTTTTTGGTATATGCATTCTGGGGCTGTGTAATGATATCATCAGTATTTCCGATCTCAACAATTTCACCCTGATACATAACAGCTATTCTACTGCACATGTGTTTAACCACTTTTAAATCATGGGTAATAAATACATATGTCAAATCAAGCTCTTGCTTGAGTTTAACAAGCAAATTCAATATTTGCCCTTGAATGGAAACATCAAGAGAAGAGACCGGTTCATCGCAGATAATAAGCCTTGCTCTCGTTGCAATTGCCCTTGCAATCAGGATTCTTTGATTTTGACCACCACTTAATTGAGAGGGGAACTTGGTGCTTTCAAGTTTAGAAAGCCCCACCATTTCCAGCAATCGATTCACCTCATCATCAATCTGACTCTCAGCAACCACCTGATGTATGACAAGAGGCTCTCTTAAGAGCTCCTCAATTGTCATTTTGGGATCAAGCACTGCATGTGTGTATTGAAAAATGATTTGGATGTCTCTTCTGTTTAATCTCATGGATTCTTCACTCAAGTGTGTTATGTCTTTACCAAATAACTCGATTATTCCTTTACTAGGATCAATCAACTTAAGCAATAGGTTGGCAATCGTTGTTTTTCCAGAACCACTTTCTCCAATCAGACCCAGTGATTCTCCGGATTTTACTTCGAAGTTTACATTTTTTACTGCTTCAATTGTTTTCTTTTTAGAAAAAACGTTGTTTCTGATAATAAAGTGTTTTGAAAGGTCTTTTACTTTTAACGCGATTTCAGTCATTTGCTCACCTCTATTTGTACCTGATGCATCGTACTTTGCGA
>DMAP01000198.1 GCA_003446975.1 Clostridiales bacterium
AAGAGGACCGGAAACACATGGTTCAAAATCCCACAGAGTAACTGGTTCATTGGGCTCATCAGCGTATCCGGCAAGAGTCATCAAAGGTATGAAAGCCGCTGGAAGAATGGGTAATGAAAGAGTAACTGTTCAAAATCTTGAAGTAGTAAAAGTGGATGCCGGTAAAAACCTGATTCTCATCAAAGGTGCAATACCGGGACCAAAAAAAGGATATATAACACTCAAAGAAACGGTTAAATAAGCAAGTCTTAGTGAAAGGAGGAGTACACATGCCTAAAGTAGCTCTTTATAACGTGTCAGGCGAACAAATTGGAGATATCGAGTTAAGTGATGATATATTCGGCATTGAAGTGAATACACATGTTATGTATGAAGCAGTGAAAGCTTACTTGGCGAATCAAAGACAAGGAACTCAATCTGCAAAAACAAGAAGTGAAGTAAGAGGTGGGGGAAGAAAACCCTGGAGACAAAAAGGAACCGGTCGTGCAAGACAAGGAAGTATCAGATCACCTCAATGGAAAGGCGGCGGAGTCGTTTTTGCTCCAAAACCAAGGGATTACAGTATCAGATTACCAAAGAAAATAAAAAGATTGGCATTGAAATCAGCATTCAGCTCAAAAGTTGAAAGCAATGAAATTATTGTTGTAGACGAACTGAACTTGATGACACCCAAAACAAAAGATATGATCAAGATTCTCGATAACCTTAAAGTGGGTAAGAAAGCACTGATTGTCATCCCGGGAAAAGACGAAAACATCTATAAATCAGCAAGGAACATTCCTGGTGTCAAAACATCAGCAGTCAACACACTTAATGTATACGACATATTGAATCATGACAGTTTTGTCATTACAAAAGATGCAGTTAGCAAGGTTGAGGAGGTGTATTATTAATGCGCAGCCCACATGATATCATTATCAAACCAATCGTGACAGAAGCCAGTATGGATGCAATGTCCGAAAAAAAATACACATTTAAAGTTGACAAAAGAGCAAACAAGACAGAGATTAAAAACGCCATAGAACAGATTTTTGGTGTCAAGGTAGAAAAAGTAAACACCATGAACATGCTTGGCAAGAAGAAAAGAATGGGTGCAAATGTCGGTAGAAGATCCAGCTGGAAAAAAGCTATTGTAAAACTGACTGAAGACAGCAATACTATTGAATTCTTCGAGGGAATGTAATAATAACGTAAAGGAGGAACGAAAATGGGTATAAAAAAATTCAAACCTACTTCTCCGGCTTTAAGGCAAATGACGGTATCAACTTTTGAAGAAATCACAACAAACGAACCTGAAAAATCACTGTTGGAACCCCTTAAGAAGCATTCAGGAAGAAACGTAAGAGGCAAGATAACAGTAAGACATAAAGGTGGCGGCAGCAAGAGGAAGTTCAGAATAATCGATTTCAAAAGAGATAAAGACGGCGTGCCGGGAAAAGTAGCGACCATAGAGTATGATCCAAACAGAAGTGCCAATATCGCACTGATACATTATGTTGATGGGGAAAAAAGATACATAATCGCACCACACAAAATAAAAGTGGGTGACATGATAGTTTCTGGTCCTGAAGCTGACATTAAGATCGGAAATGCACTAAGGTTGAAAGACATACCTGTCGGTAGCATCATACATAATATCGAATTGAAAGCCGGGAAAGGCGCACAACTGGTAAGATCAGCAGGCAACTCTGCCCAGTTGATGGCTAAAGAAAATGATTATGCACAAGTCAGGCTACCATCTGGTGAAGTAAGAATGATCAGAGTGGAATGCAAGGCGACAATCGGACAAGTAGGAAATATCGATCATGAGAACATCACAATCGGTAAAGCCGGTAGAAAAAGACATATGGGTATCAGACCTACAGTAAGAGGTTCTGTAATGAATCCAAACGATCACCCTCACGGCGGTGGAGAAGGTAGAGCACCAATTGGCAGACCATCACCCGTTACGCCATGGGGCAAGCCAACCCTAGGATTCAAGACTAGAAAGAAAAACAAGAAATCTGACAAGTACATTGTTAAGAAAAGAAAGTAAAGGTATTCGGTGAAAGGAGGAACTTCTAATGGGTAGATCGCTGAAAAAAGGTCCTTATTGCGAGCCAAGCCTACTTAAGAAAATCGTTGATATGAACAGTAAAAACGAGAAAAAAGTAGTGAAAACTTGGTCAAGAAGGTCGACAATATTCCCAGAGATGATAGGTTTTACATTAGCAATTCATGATGGTAGAAAACATGTTCCCGTATATATTACTGAAGATATGGTTGGACATAAATTGGGAGAATTTGCTCCTACAAGGACTTATAGAGGACATGCCAAATCGGAAAAGTCTTCAAAAGTCAAGTAAATGAAGGGAGGTAGCTTAAGTGGAAGCTAATGCAACTGCTAAATATATAAGAATTTCTCATAGAAAAATGAGATTCATATGTGATATGGTACGAGGTAAAGATTTAGATGAAGCACTGGCAATATTGAAATTCACTCCCAAAAAAGGCGCGCGTGAATTGGAGAAAGTCGTTCAGTCAGCTGCTGCAAATGCAGAACACAACTTTGACCTTAATAGAGACAAGCTCTTTGTTAGCAAAGTCAGTGTTGATCAAGGACCTACTCTGAAGAGATGGAGACCTAGAGCAAAGGGAGCGGCATACAAGATATTGAAAAGATCAAGTCATATTAATGTAACGGTTAAAGAACGAGAATAGTAAAGGAGGTAAAAGATGGGTCAAAAGGTTAATCCTCATGGACTTAGAGTTGGTATCAATAAGGACTGGGACTCAAGATGGTACGCAGACAAGAAACATTTTGCGGACAATCTGATCGAAGATTATAAAATCAGAGAATATATTAAGAAAGAACTTTTCTTGGCAGGCATTTCCAATACAGAAATCGAAAGATTTGCCAACAGAATCAAGGTCAACATTTTTACGGCCAAACCGGGTATGGTTATCGGAAAAGGTGGTAGCGGTGTTGAAATAGTAAGAAGCAACATAGAAAAGATGACTAATAAGACCGTCATCATCAATGTTGAAGAAATCAAACATCCTGACCTGAATGCACAGTTGGTTGCAGAGAGTATAGCAAGCCAGATTGAAAGACGTGTTTCTTT
>DMAP01000416.1 GCA_003446975.1 Clostridiales bacterium
TTTTGTATTTCTTTCCACTGCCACATGGACAGGGGTCGTTCCGTCCGACTTTCGCTTCTTTTACAACTGTTTTGGTCTTATCATATTCTTTCTTAATACTTTTACGTTTTTCTTTCGTAAGCACATCGTCCCATTGTGTCAAGCCGTACAGCCAACTCGCTTGGGCGGCCAGCATGTTGTAGTAGAGCTTTTCAGAATCAACAGCAAGCTCCACACTGTCATCTTCAGTCAAACTCTCCAAGTCCACTTCCTGAATGAGGCTAGTGTTGATGCCGTCCATGAATCCTGCAAAGACAACAGGTGTCATATCGAAATCTGCTGCTAATGAAAATAATGTACCTTTAATGACCACTGATGGATCAGATAAAATCTTTTCATATATGGCCTGCTCTTTAGGCATATACTCACCCCAGAATTTTTCTGTTTCCTCCTGGCTGCGTTCTTTTCCTGACAGGTCCTGCCATTTTTTATATAAAGACATAATGAACTCCTCTATTATNNTTTATTTTATTTTTTAATCCGATAATTATGCTGCTTCAGTATCACACAATGCCTTGCGTACCAATACTGGTCCGATTAACTCGAATACGACTACCGCTGCTAGCACAACAGGCATGATGGTATCCGGTTCAAAAATAGCTTTTTGTTCAGCAATAATCGCCAATCCAATGGCTACGCCAGCCTGTGGAGTGAGTGCTCTTCCAAGGTTTCTCTTCCAGCTGACAGGGAATGCAGTAAATGAGGTCCCAATTCGACTTCCAACCAGTTTTGCCAAGAAGCGTGCTGTTATATAGACCAAGCCTATTTGTCCAACAACAGGCAATACAGACAAATCGAGCTTAGCCCCGGCCAAAGTCAGGAAAACTAGCAGAATGGGATCCTCAACACTCATCAGTGATCTACTGATTCGTTGAGGTTTTGTAGAAAAATTACTATAGACGGCTCCGGCTGTTATAGCAGCCAACAAGGCAGGTGTTGCCATATGATTTGATAACCCTACAGTTATCAGCAGCGCACCCAAAACCGAAACAAGAATACGTTTGTCGCTTGTTGCTTTTGAAGCAGTGATGATTAAAAATATTCCAGCGATTATACCCTTAAGCAAAGCCAAGCCAAGATCCCTTGAAGCCATTAAAATAGCTGATGTGTTGGCTGTATCAATCGCAGATAGGCTAACCTGCATGAAACTGATGGAAATGGCGAAAACAGTAATAGCAAACAAGTTATCCAAAGCTACCACTGATAGAAGCAATTTCGAAAAATCTCCTTTGGTCGGCGTTTCTCGAATACAAGCAATAATAGCTCCTGGTGCAGTAGCAATGCTTATTACTCCGAGAATAAATGCGTATCTGAATGGCAAGCCAAAAAGATACAGTGCTCCGAAGACTAGAAATAAAGCAAGCAAAGCTTCAACAAAAAATACCTTTACCGCATCTTTAGCTAAAATCTTCATTGTTTTCCAATGCAGTTCAGCACCAATTGATAATGCTATAACCCCTAAAGCCAACTCGTTTATAGGCGAAAGTGCATAAATGACATCAGTTCCGACCAATCCTAAGACAGAGGGGCCTATCAAAACACCAGCCAGTAAATTACCTGTCACTGAAGGCAGCCTGACCATACGAGCTACTTTTCCACCCGCCGCACCAGCTAGAAAGATAATGCCAATAGCTAATGATATATTCATTGTCCTATCTCATCCTCCTTTGTCTTCACCAGACCTTTGCAGTAATCAATAGGCAATGTTATGACAATCCCCGTGTCAGACCTGTCCAGATCACCCACAACACGCTCAATTGCATCAACAGCATTTTTTAAGTCTTCCTTCGAATGGATTACGGCAAAAATGGTTTTGTTGTGGGTTGGATTGTCTCCGAACTCCGCAAATCGCGCAAAAAAAGGAACATAACTAGCCATTATATGGGCCATACCCATGCTATCCATGACTGTAGCCCCTTTGATATCTCTTTTATAGAATTCATCTAAAATATCTGTCACCTGTTCTGGATTGTTGATAATTGCAATTAATAAATGCATAGACTCAATCTCCTTTTAAACTCTTACAAAATTCTTCTTGTCATGTTATCATTATTCCATTGAAATTTCAACAGAATTGATAAAACAGATTGATAAACTTGCAAAAATCTGATTGTAAAATAAAGAAGCATCTGCAATATTGCTAATCAGCACAGATACTTCTTGAATCAATAATACTTATTTTAATGAATATGTTTTTTTACTATCTGATATTTACGCCATAACGATAAAATTCCTTAACTCTCTCCAAATCTCTTTCCACAGTATTCAAATTGTTAAATCTGTTCGAGTTTTGATGATTTCTCTGCGAATCCTTGATTAAGCCAATATTACCAACTTTAACTTTGAATCTCATATTCAACAATGTCACAACCATTGTCATTTTCTTAACCTCCACCATAGTGCTATCAACAGGGTTCTTTGGTTCAGTTGGCGTTTGAAACGCCATCTGAAGCTCAGAAATCGTTATCCAGGGACTCTACAGTGCTTATCCCCAGCTTATAGAAGTGGGAGTCTTGGCACTGTTAGTCATCGGATAAATTATTGATCTAATATTTCTTTTTGAATCTAATAATTCAGATTGATCGCCAGGCTCCCTTGTGCATCTTTGCCAACAATCTTAATTTTATAGGTTCCTCCAGGTAAGTCCAATGATACTTTACCTTTATCATTTCCTTCAGCTAAAGGAAGTATTTCTTTTTCCGGTGTCACAATTACCGTTTTAAACTGCCCTGATGTTTCAATTGATTCAAAATCTATTGTAACAGGCTCATTATCTTTGATATCTAATTTATATAAGGTGTACACACCATAAAACAATCTAAACGACAAGTCGCAACTTTCAGGAGAACGTCTGGACTGCCTGAATGTAAATCGATAGCTGTCACTGTCTCTTACGACATAGCGGTCATTTTCTATAGCATGCTTTTGAACTACTGTCAAAGTGTTGCATCCAGTTAAAGTACTCATCATAATAATACCAAACATCATCCATGTTAATAATCTTCTCATACTATAAAACTCCTTTTGAATACGGCAACCTTATAGTCCTATAACTTAGTCGTCAAGTGTCCATCGAAAGTTCCACAACGACATGATTCTAAGACAAATTAAATTTTTCTCTTCGTTACTAATTATATAGAATAAAAAGATAAAAAAAATCACCTGTGGGATGAATTGTTCTCAGTCTCAAGGATGATTTGTCATATCTACTGTCGAACTATCTTTTGTATCAGATTCTTGAACTATTATGATATAATCAAAGTGAATATCAAAGGTGGTGATATGAATATGCTAGCGCTTGATAAACCTAATGATCTTGAGCATTTGATAAAAGGCATTGATATAGTTGTTGCACTCATGAGTGATATGAGTTGCAATGTGTGCTTAGCAATCTACCCGGACCTCGAATCCATGAGCCAACAATTCCCCAATGTAATGTTTGTATCTGCGGATGTGACGTCAATGAAGAACTTAGTCGGTCAATACATGATATTCACTTTCCCGACTATCATAATATTTGTCAACGGAAAAGAAACCGTTCGATTCGAACGCGTATTTTCCTTAATGGATGTTGAAATATCAATCTCCCGTTATGATCAGCTACTTCACCAATAAGAAGTGTCAGATGACAGTTAATATTGTTTTGAAAACAAGTTCTTTTAGTTTATAATAGAAGTGAAAGGTAGGTAAACTTATGAATATATATGTAGTAGATGCATTTACAGATAAACCATACAAAGGAAACCCAGCTGCTGTGTGTATTCTGGAATCAGCCAAGTCTGATGAGTGGATGCAAAATGTAGCCAATGAAATGCATCTTTCTGAAACAGCTTTTTTACTTGAAAATGACGGTGAGTTTTCACTGAGATGGTTCACTCCAGAGGCAGAAGTGGATTTATGCGGCCATGCCACTCTGGCAAGCGCCCACATCTTGTTGAGTCAGTATCTTTACTTGAACCACGAAATCAGATTCAACACAAAAAGCGGTTTGATAACCGCTGAGAAAATTGATGATTGGATTCAAATGAATTTTCCGTTGGAAATTGAACAGACCTGTGAACCACCATTGGAACTGACAAACGGATTGAATGCATCATTCAAATATGTCGGCAAAAACAGGCTCGATTATA
>DMAP01000265.1 GCA_003446975.1 Clostridiales bacterium
GCAAAGGGTATGTTCCATAAAGCAATCATACAGAGTGGAACCTTGCTCAACACAATGACCAAGGAGACATCGCAGGAGCTGGGTCTGGCTGTACTTGAACAGCTGGGTCTTACCCCCGAGGAGGTGGAGAAACTGGATACCATCCCCTACCTGGATCTGGTGAAGGCCGGTAATGAGGCGATCGCGAAGATATCCGGTCCATGGAAGCCCGGATCACGCACCATGTTTGGCTTTGCCCCCTCCGCCGATGGCGTTGTCTTGCTACAACAACCTTTCAGCCCCGGTTTTGCAGGGATCTCGAAAGAGATACCGTTGATGATGGGATCCACATTGAATGAGATGATGCCCGTAGCCTATGGCGAGAAAGAGTTGACCATGGAAGAGGCCAGGGAACGCCTAGTTAAAGTGTATGGCGACAAGACCGACCAGTACATCGACCTGTTTGCCAGGGCATATCCCGATTACACGCCCCAGGATCTGCTTTCCATCGATACGGTTTTCAGGCCCTATACCATCCGTACTGCCGATGCCCGCGCACAGGAATCGAGCGCTCCGCTTTATGTCTATTTTCTGGCATGGAAAAGCCAGGTGGACAATGCCTCGAAAGGTTCTTTCCACGGACTTGATATTCCGCTGGCATTCCACAATGTCGATTTGAGAGAGGACTGGACCGGCAACACCGAAGAGGCATGGCTGTTGTCCGATAAGATGAGCTCAGCCTGGCTCAGCTTTGTAAAAACCGGGAATCCGAATGTAGAGGGACTGCTGCCCGAGTGGGAACCCTATACGGCAGAGAATGGTGCAACAATGTATTTCGACAATGAATGCCGCATCGTCAACAACCACGACCGGGAGTTGATGCGTTTCATGGTACCTGTCGAATAATTGTCAGACAGATTTTGAGTGCCCCGCCAGTTGATACCGGTGGGGCACTATTTATTCAACATAATTAAGTAATTTTGCCGATGGACGCATGTCATTCTTCACCGGAAGAGCCATATACCTTGAAAGAATTAGAGAAGAAATAAATATATTATCTTATGAAAAAAATAACGATATTTCTTGTTTGCCAACTCATCGTATTGGCAGGATTTACAAAAAGTAATCAAAAAGATAATCGTTGGGAGATTAACAAAACGGGAGGGATCACCTGGAATGTTGATTCCAGCATACCTCATCACGACCATATTGAGATGAGTGGCGAACAGATTTCCGTAGTTCTTAGATATGGAGTAGATGAAGCAGGTGCTTTTGTATTGGAACGCAGTTTTGTCTGGCCTATGTTACGAACTATACCCAATAACACGCATGCCAGTCTGATGCGACGATTTGGGTGGGATGTTGTGAGTGATATGATTACTGTGAATACAAGAAGAATTCATCAGGAGAAAGTAAATAAGATTTCTCTTGATGGTGTCATGATTGTTGACAGTGAATTGTCAGCACACCAGAACGGGAAACTGCATCTTGCCCGATATCTGTTTCCATCAACAACAGAAGCGGCTTATGGTGAAAAGTATGTACTGAAAAATGTGGGAGAACGGGCAGTTTTAGTTGAGATTCCCGATGCTAATTCAGTGATCAGGACAGATCCTGAAAAAGGAGTTGATGGTGTATACATAATTGAGGCAACGGTAACTGGTGTGCCGGGCAGATTGATTGAAGTTGGAGATTCCGTGATTTTCTACGCTGATTTCAAGGCATACAAAAATGATGACAGGGCAGGGTCGATTGATATTGAAAAGGAACTGATTAAAAGGATAGATTTGATATCGGAGTTACAAGACAACTTGGTTCTGGAGACACCTGATCCGGTAATCAATACCATGTTCTCTTTCGCGAAGATACGTGGATCTGAGAGTATTTACAAAACGAATGGTGGATATATGCACGGACCGGGGGGGAGTCATACTATGCTGCTATCTGGGCAAATGACCAGGCAGAATATATCAACCCTTTCTTCCCTTTTTTGGGATATGAGACAGGGAATCGATCTGCATATAACTCTTTTAAGCACTTTGCCCGTTTTATGAACGACGAATATAAGCCCATACCCAGCTCTATAATAGCAGAAGGATCGGATATATGGAATGGGGCAGGAGATCGTGGCGATGGTGCTATGATAGCTTATGGTGTAGCCCGTTATGCGCTGGCAAGGGGAGATAAAGAGGAGGCAATGGATTTATGGCCATTATTAGAATGGTGTCTGGAGTATTGTAGGAGAAACTTAAATGAGGATGGAGTTGTAACATCAGATTCAGATGAACTGGAGAATCGGTTTCCATCGGGAGACGCGAACCTCGCTACTTCATCATTATATTATGATGCCTTACTCTCGGCAACCTATTTGGGAAAGGATCTGGGTAAACCGGCTTCTCAGATAAAACAATATAAGAAGCAGGCAAAGGAATTGCGTCAAGCAATAGAAGATTATTTTGGAGCGACAGTTGAAGGTTTAGAAACATACAAGTATTACAAAGAGAATGACGTGCTCCGTTCCTGGATTTGTATCCCTCTGACTGTAGGTATTTATGATCGAAAGGAAGAAACCATTGAAGCACTTTTTTCACCTCATCTTTGGACAGAAAACGGTTTACTGACTCAATCGGGAAGTGAAACGTTTTGGGATAGGTCTACCTTGTACGCTTTGCGTGGTGTATTGGCAAGTGGAGAAAAAGAAAAAGGGATGGAATATCTTAAGCATTATTCAACACAACGCTTATTGGGAGAGCATGTTCCCTATGCTATTGAAGCATGGCCGGAGGGTAATCAAAGACACTTGTCCGCAGAGAGTGGACTCTATTGCCGTATTATTACGGAAGGTTTATTTGGTATTCGTCCGGTGGGGCTGAATTCATTTAAATTAAAACCTAGTTTACCTGATGGTTGGAATAAAATGAGTCTGAAGAAAATTAGAGCATTTGATAATAATTTCAATTTGGATATCTCCAGAGAAGGGGAAAAAATAAAAATCGATGTAATTGTTGACAATAAAACAGTCATTGAAAAAATCATTAATGAAGGGAAAGAGATGCTGGTAGTTTTACCTCAATAGAGATGACAGATAACTTACTTCTTTAGCTACCTATTCATCTTTTCAGGTTTTTAAACATGGGGACTTATTAACAGTAACTTTTTTATTTACATTGTAAGCAATATATCATTTCCATATAGCCATGCTTTTCGACAAGAACCCTATTTGTATTATCTATGACAAAGTATTTTTCAATCATATTTTCAAATTCTTGAGGCAACATATTAAACTTATCTGGTCGTCCCATACACTCCTCAATCAGCATCATAACTCTTCCGTTTGGGCTTTTGATATTTGGTATATCAAGCACAAATCTTCCGTTAGGTTTCATGATTCTATAAAATTCTTTAAT
>DMAP01000353.1 GCA_003446975.1 Clostridiales bacterium
CCGCCGTTTCCTTGGCGTTTCCTCTGCAATTGCTCATTATCGCATTGGTGGCGGGAACTAGTGCCGGTGTCACATCCCTTATAGCGAGAAAGCTGGGTGAAAAGGATAGACAGGCGGCATCCAATGCCGCAAGTCATGGCTATATCATCAATATAGCCTATTCAATCATGATGGTCATAATAGGTGTGTTTTTCGCTAAAAATGCGGTCTCATTGTTTACCGATGATCCTCTGTTGGTTGATTTGACCACCCAATATATCAGCATAATCATGACTTTTTCATTTGGAAGATTGTTGGCACAAGCAGGCATCAGCATTCTTCAAGGCACCGGGGATATGATCAAACCCATGAAAGCCATGTTGATAGGGGCCATATCAAATATCATATTGGATCCAATATTTATATTTGGTTGGTTCGGGGTTCCTGCCATGGGGATAAGGGGCGCTGCAATAGCAACAGTGGCAGGTCAAATATTGAGTTTTCTCTATATTTCTGTAGTTATCAGGAATGGCAGACATGAGGTTGACATTAGACTGAGGGGATTCAAACCAAACAAAAGAGTTTTTAAAGATATCTATGTAGTAGCGCTGCCGGGCATCATAATGCAATCTCTGGGTTCCGTCATGCTGACGGGACTGAATATCATTCTGATTGGTTTTACACCCACTGCTGTTGCAGTACTGGGGGTATATTTCAAGCTTCAATCCATTATCATAATGCCTATGTTTGGCCTCACTCAAGGCTATATGCCGATCATGGGATATAATTATGGAGCCAGGAACAAAAGGAGAATGCTTGACACACTGAAGTTTTCGCTAAAAATAGCATTCATTATTATGGCTACCGGTGCGACTGTGATTATTTTATTTCCTAGACAGCTACTATTGATGTTTGATGCGTCAGAAGAAATGATAGCTATAGGAAAAATCGCTTTGAGAAGCATAGCAGCCTGTTTGCCAATAGCGGCTATGAGCATTACTTTCTCTGTTACCTTTCAGGCCATGGGAAAGGGTTATGTCAGCTTAATCGCTTCTTTTATTAGGCAGATTATATTTTTGCTGCCTGCAGCGGTCATTTTATCCCGTGTTGTTGGTCTCAATGGGGTTTGGTTCGCTTTTATAATCGCTGAAATAGTGGCATTCATCATTATAGGGCCTTGGTTGATGAGAGATTTCAGAAAAACATTCAAAAAATGGGAAACTGATTTCGAATCTTTTACCGTTGATAAAGAAGCATTGGCAACAGATTCCGTGAAATGAACCACAAGCTTATAATGCCGGCAGACAATGCCGGTTTTGTTTTTTCACGCTTAAAATGATACAATCAACAATGGGAAATACATAGAAAGGAAAATTACAATTGAAATATTTCGACTATCTAGAAAAAACAAAAGGTATTCATCTGAATAGCGAACAAAAGAAAGCTGTATCCCATGGGCATGGGGCAGGACTTGTTCTTTCAACGGCGGGATCAGGAAAGACCACTGTTATTACTGCTAGAGCAGGCAGATTGATCTATGATGGAGAACTTGGCAAAGATAGGATTCTAACCATCACTTTTTCAAAATTGGCAGCTCGCGAGATGAAGACAAGATTCAATAGTCTTTTTCCGGAGACAAACAACAGCCAAATTCATTTCTCTACTATTCATGCTTTTTCATATAGGGTTGTCAGGGACTACTACAAGATAATCGGCAAGACAATCAATTTGTTGAAATCCAATTATGATGTACTGAAAAACATCATGGCTAAAACCTATTCCAAGGAAGGATTCTATACGGTCAGTCCGGATGAGGGAGAGAATCTAAGCAGCAAGATCAGTTATGTCAAGAACCTGAAACTGACTGTTGAAGATTTTAAAACGGAGGAAATAGGGATAAAAGATTTCGAAGAGATGTATTTGGCTTATGAGGAATATAAGCAAAAAAACGGATTGATAGATTTTGACGACATGCTGATCATCTGTGAAAAAATCATGAAAGAAAATAAAAGAATATCGGACAGATTCAAAGGCTTTTACAAGTATATACAGCTGGATGAGGCTCAAGATACCTCAAAGATACAATTCGATATCATCAACCATATATCCAATGGAAACCTATTCATGGTTGGGGATGATGATCAGTCTATTTATTCTTTTAGAGGCAGTAGCCCTCAAATTATGTTGGACTTTAAAGAAACATATAAGAATGCTTCAATATACAGTCTGGATATAAATTACAGATGTGATGGAAACACAGTGGAAGCGGCTAAAAATTTTATCCTGAAAAATAAAAGCAGATATCCAAAGAATATCACATCACACAAGGGCAAAAAAGAAAAGCCGATCATTAAGTCATTTCTTTCAAGGCGTCAGCAGTCAGAATATGTTGTTGATCAAATAAAAAAGAAACCCGATATGCAGACAGCGATACTTTATCGATACAACATCTCCTCGGTGATAGCAGCTGAGATGCTCAGGAAAAACGGCATAGAATTTTTTATTAAAGAGGATGGAAGCAAGTTTTTTAATTCATCCGTCTTGAGAGACACCATCAGTTTCTTCAAGCTGTCCCTTGACCCATACGATAAAGAGTCATTTATCAATATTTATTACAAATGCCAAACTTTCTTCACAAAAGAAATGAGCCTGCACGTTTTAAAAAGCAAAAAGAACGTCTATGATAGTCTGATTGGTTTTCCAAAGATGGATAAACTCAGAAAGAAAAACATTAGATCATTTAAGTATGATATGAACCATATATCAAAACTCAGACCGGATGAGGCTTTGGAATATATCCGATATGACATGGGCTATGAGGATTATCTCAGCAGAATGGAAAAAGATGGCCGCATCACTTATTCATCCATGTTTCTGAATGTTGAGATTACTAAAGAGATATGCAGAAACTCTGAAAATATTATTGGATTTCTGAGCAATCT
>DMAP01000022.1 GCA_003446975.1 Clostridiales bacterium
AAATATCTCGAGAAGTATTTATCTTCACTTGCTAGACATTTGAATTATAGTTATCTGGGAACTGTTGTAAGAGGTGGATCTTCCGGTATATCTATGATGCCTGATAAGATGACTAAAAAGCTGTTCAATCAAATGCAAATGTTAGGCGAGTACTTTGAAAAGGAAGGTTCTTTTGACAAGGAGATCATGGATGAAATGGCAAAACTAATTGAATTGTCAAAAGGCAAGAGTAGGATGTTCCAGTTTTTATCCAGAATTGGTATTGGAGATAGTATTTTCTGGAATCAGATGTTGAAAAAGAACAATGCCTTGGACAGAGTGTATGATAAGCCTTTTATCAATAATTGAAAAGAATCTTAAAAGATTAGAGGTTAATGCATGAAGGAAAGAAGAGAAAAGAAAAATGAGAAAAGCAAACAATGCCTATGGAGGCTGATATGAAACGGATATTCATAGGTTTGATAGCAATCGGAATACTGACACTGGCATCTTGTGCAGTGGCAGATGAAACAACAATACCTCCGGTGGTTCAGGCTGATGGATATGGCTATATAGCCGGTAACATAGGACAAGGGGGTCTGATGGCAGGAGACTTAAAAGGAAGCGTGTACTATAGAAGTGAATCAGATCACTGGGCGCTTTACACAGCAAACTTGGACGGAAGTGAAAAGGTGAAATTGAGTGATGACCGAGGCAGCAATATTAATGCCCTTGGTGGATGGGTCTACTACACCAACTTCGATGACAATTTTTCAATCTATAAGATTAGAACTGACGGATCTGAAAGACAACGGATTGTAGAAGGCTATTGTTCCAATCTATATGTTACAGGCGACAGGATGTATTTCGATATGCGCGATGAATCCAATATGTCCCATGTTTACAGTGTGAGAACAGAAGGACATGATTTGAAAAAGATCATACCTGAAGCCTATATGGCTTATTATTATGATGACGTAGTGTATTATATTTCATATAACGGTCTCAATCTATGGAAACTTGATATTGAAACAGATGAAAAACAAAAACTCACCGACAATTACTCAGTCTATGTTGTTGTGGATGATACAGGAATTTGCTACTGGAACGTTAACGAAGGAACATACAACCAAATGAACCTTGAGGGTGGTGAAGAAAGGACCGTGTTATCCGGTGGGGATTATTACAACAAATTTAATCAATACATCTATTTTATCAAATCAGGTCAGAACTATGATTTATATGCATTGGATCTTGAAATTGAAATAGAAGATAAACTAAGTTCATTTTCAAGTGAAGTCTTTGATGAAAACGGCAAAGTGATTAGTGACTTGAGCAGTCTTTCTGAAGATGATTTCTCATTTCAGGAGAGGGCCTCTTTCATATAAGTTATAGAGGGGGAGGTGTTCTCAAGAGGGACGCTGGTTGAATCACTTTCAAAGAGTGGAGAAGTGGATTGCCTGATGCATATTGATGATGAGGGCAATGCGAGATTATGGGATTGATTCGATGCGAAGTTTAAGAATAAGTTAAGGTTAAAGACAGCCTCATTTAAGGACACTTTGTTATATTTATTATAAGAAGTGGCAGATGAGGCTGTTTTTAACTCGATAAAAAATTCAGGAGATAAAAAAATGAAAAAAGAAAGAAGGAAAAAAACCATGAGAATTTTGGCATTCATAGTAGCACTCGTAATTATTCAAACACTACCGATTTTTTTTCTGAAACCCATGGGTTATGAAACTATGGCGGATAAGAATATTGAGATGTATTATGCACCTGGGGAACAAAAGGGTGCGGAAGAAGTTTTTGAATTGCTCCAGTTGAAATCCGGCGAGATAAAGCAGAAAATGAACCTGGAAATCAATGAGCCCATTCAAGTATACCTCTACAAGACACAAAACCAGTTGGCACTCAGAGAAGCAGGTTTCATAACCCTGACCTTTGCACCATCCTGGCATATTGGAGACAGTCACAATGGGAATGTCATGATGGTATCACCTTATACCAAGGTCAAAGGACATACCTATAATAGCATATTGAATGCAACCCTGCACGAATTGGTGCATGCCATCAACTATCGGATCAACCCCAAGTTATCCTACTTTTGGGATAATGGTCTGGCGACATATTTGGCAAATCAAAAGCCAAATGAGTCGGATCTGTCAAGCCATAACATTCCTACATTCAAGCAGATGCAGACAAATAATGGCTTGGAGTTTGGAAATATGGGTGGGTATGCTTATGCATACATGTATATTGAATATCTCGATGAAACATATGGCTGGGATAAGGTGCTTGATTATGCTTCTGGTGGCAAATCATACGAGGACGTATTTGGGAAGTCAGAGTTGGAAGTCTATAATGATTGGTGTGATTACTGCGTAGAAAATCATTAGACAGAAGAAGTATCTTTATCATTATTTATGGTTTGCTAAATTACCCAAAATAACATAGTTTACCCAGTTTAGATTGATAAATAATTAAAAATATTCTATACTTTACAGTAAGACTAAACGTGTAAAATCGGAAACCTCGAATGCATATTCGTGGTTTTAATTTGTGAATAATAATATAAAAATTCGGAGGTATTTGATGGCAGGTTTACTTAACGTGGGTAGTATTGCTTTGGGATTATTGGCTTGGATACTCCCTATCTCAAACATGATGAGGGTTAAGAATAGCAGAAATAGCAAGTGGTTTATTACCTCTATTTTGAGTATCAGTGCCTGTGCGGTATCGCTATTTTTCCAGATTATCTACAATAATCATTTGGTTAAAACTGAGGATTGGTCGGCTTTAATGGATACAAGGAGTGCAGTGGTTTTTGCTTCAGGCGTACTTCTAGTTGTGACACTTATGTTGAATTTAGTCAATAGAAAAGTAATATTAAACAGCCTGAAGTATAATAGGGGTATGTGAAATGAGGAGGTATGGTAGTAG
>DMAP01000199.1 GCA_003446975.1 Clostridiales bacterium
TGGTGGATAGAAATAAGTGCGTATAAGATCACAGATAAAGCAAATGGCAAAATGGATGATTTAAACATATTTCGAATATTGGTATAAAGGTGGGTCCCTGTAATGTTAGCTACCAAATGTGCACTTGACGACATTGGAGAACAACGATCGCCAAAATATGCGCCAGCAATTATCGCACCCGCGGTGATGTTTGTATCGACGTTACCTCCTTTGGCAAGTACAATCAAGGCCAGACCTACAGTACTTGCGGTCCCTAAAGACGTCCCAAGGAGAAGTGACACGACAGAACTGATCAAGAATGCATAAAGAATGAATAAATCTGGATTCATAAACTGGATTCCATAATAGACAATGCCGGGTACGGTCCCCGCTGACATCCAAATCGCTGTAAGAGCTCCTATCAATACTAGAATTTTCAAGACGACAAAGGCTTTTTTACCACCAATGTAGGACATGATCATAATATCTTTTATTGAAAAGCCTCTTTTCCAAGATATAAAAATAAAAATGAATAATCCCAACAATAATGGAATCCCCAAGAAAATCCCATTGAAAATGGAATAAATCAATATAAAAAACGTAATTGACATGCCAATCAATATATCCATGATTATTGCTCCTTGATGACAAATTATTTGTAAATGCCTATGATGTTATGATAATATAAACTCAGACATCAGACAAACAATTTGTTTATGAAAGGAATATACAAACAATGAATATTTTAAAGGATGCAATTGTCTCAAATTCTGATATGATTAAAAATTATAAAACCAGTAGGGAAAAGGCGGAAAATTTTGGCAAGATCTTCATCTTCAAAAACAACCAACCAGATGCGGTTTTGTCGTCAATCAGTGAATATGAAAGAATCGCCAAACTGATTGAATATTTGGATAGTCTCGATGAAAATGACATTTCAGAGATCATTGGCTGTTTGCCTATTAAGAATGACTAGAAGGATTGCCCACATACATAGACATCATAGATAGGAACTGGAACCTGTTCAGGAAATTTTGAGCAGATTCCAGTTTTTTTATTGTAATCATTACAAGTATTACAACTATAAGTCTAATTATTATTCGAACTGTAATTTGACAAATTTTTAGAATAAGACTATACTTGGACTATGTAATAAAAACAATATTCCTTCTCGACATTACAAGGGAAGTAATTAGATTAGATGCAATAAAAAGAGAGTTTCAACCGTTAACCCTATATAATGGAAGACTTTAATGGAAGAAATCAAACTGTATTTTTTGAATTTGTTTTTTTCTGTTTTATTATAGCACTATAAGAATGTAACTGACGTTAAGCATATGAGGGCAGACCCTAAAAAAGTCAAGTTACAAATGCTAGCATTTGGGATGAAATTGTGTGGAGAGTGAAGAAATATGAAGAAATGGAATAGAATGGTCTCATTGGCATTATTATTGTTATTGATGATCACGATGGTAACACCATCAGCGAGTATGGCGGTTGCAAACTCAGTAAATCTTAAAACAGCAGAGAGTTTTGCTCTCTTGGCGGATTCTACAATCACGATAGCAGGAACAACAGCATCCACAGTTATAGACGGTGATGTCGGATTACATCCGGGTGATGAGTTCACTGGTCAGGAAAATGCGATTGTGAATGGTACAGTACATCTTGCTGATGCTGTTGCATTACAGGCAAAGAATGATATGAAGGCTGCATACGATGAGGCAGTACTAAGACCTACTAACACAATAGGTGCAGAACTTGGTGGAAAAATTATGTCCCCTGGTGTTTACGGTTCAGCAACAGAACTGGGACTCACAGGCACTCTTACACTTGATGGACAAAACAACCCGGATGCGATTTTTATTTTTAAAGCCGGTTCGTCTCTGACTACCATATCAGGAAGTAAGATTAAACTTATCAACGGTGCAAATTTCAAGAACATATTTTGGTTGGTTGGATCCTCAGCCACATTGGGAACTAATTCTGAATTCTCAGGAAATATTCTGGCAATGGAATCCATTACAGTGACTACAGGTGCAGATGTTCATGGTAAGTTGTTTGCGTTCAATGGTGCAGTCACTCTTGATAACAATCAAATCACTAATGTGACAACAAGTGCATTGACTGTCATCAAGGTAGTAGAAGGTGACACTACTGGTATCACAATGCCATTGTTTAATATTACAGTCACAGGACCGGAAGGTTTTGAAGAAACTGAAGATTTTGTTCCTGGCGTACCATTTACTTGGACAGATTTAATTCCCGGAAAGTACACCATAACTGAAAATCGTGTAGATTTAAACAACAAATGGGCAGTCGTTAGTCCAGTGGATGTACAGTTAATGGCAAATCAACCGGAAGAAGTTGAGATTACCAACACATACAATTCTTTGGGCTTTAGTTCATTGAAAGTATCAAAATATGTGAATGGTGACACTAGCGGTATTACGATGCCAGCATTTAGTATTACACTGACTGGACCTTTGGGATACACTAATCCAGTAAGTATTGTTGAAAACGGATCGTACACTTTTAATAATCTTTTGCCAGGCACTTATACCGTCACAGAAAACCGAACAGGTTTGAACAGTAGATGGGCGGTTGTTAGTCCAGTAGATGTTCAAGTAGTTGCAGATCAAGCACACACAGCTACAATCACAAACACATACACTCCACGAGTAGACAGCACACCAGTCGACATTACACCAGTCGACAGCTCACCAGTGGTATCTGCATACGGCACATTGACTGTTGGAAAGATTGTCGGCGGTGATCCTGCAGGCATGTCACTACAAACTTTTGAGATCATGGTTACTGGACCGGGAAATTTCTCGGAAACCA
>DMAP01000268.1 GCA_003446975.1 Clostridiales bacterium
TATGCGATGATCTGGGGAAAGACGGGGTTTTAGAGTGTGCTAATTTCAACTGTCCAGGTCAAATTGTAATCGGTGGCGAGGCTGAAACAGTGCTAAAAGCTGTTGAAGTTGCAAAGGATTATGGCTCAAAAAAGGCGATACTCCTACCTGTAAGTGCTCCCTTCCATACCTCTATGTTAAAGCCAGCTGCTGATAAGCTGGAAAAGGAGTTAAGAGATGTGCAACTTTCCAATGCCTCGATTCCAATCGTCGCAAATGTCAATGCTGAAATGACACAGACCATCGATGCATTCAGAAATAATCTAAAAAACCAAGTCTCTTCATCTGTCCTATGGGAAGATTGCATCATTAAAATGATAGAGCAAAATGTTGATACATTTGTAGAGATTGGTCCTGGCAATACATTGTGTGGCTTTGTTAAAAAAATTGACAAAACAAGAACATTCATGAATATAGAAGATTTGGCTTCTCTCGAGAAGTCACTCAATAAATTGGAGGTGAGGTATGTCTGATCACAAAACAGCCATAGTTACTGGTGCCTCAGGTGGCATAGGAACAGCCATAGCAATAAAGCTAAACAGCTTGGGATACAATCTGATTCTCAATTACAACAGCAATATGACATCACTCAAGGATGTTGTTGCATTGTTCAGAAATAAGGAACCGAAAACGATACTTGTTAAAGCTGACATTTCAGATTATAATCAGGCAGGTGAACTAATCAGCGCAGCGCTAAATGAATTTGACAGTATAGACTTGTTGGTCAATAATGCAGGAATCACAAAGGACAGACTGCTTTCAATGATGTCAGAAGATGACTTCACTTCCGTCATCAGGACAAATCTTACCGGGACCTTCAATTGCACAAGACATGTCTGCAAAAAAATGATCAAACAAAAATCAGGTAGAATCATTAATATTTCATCGGTAGTCGGTCTAATGGGCAATATTGGACAAGTCAATTATTCTGCCTCAAAAGCGGGTGTAATCGGATTGACAAAATCCACTGCCAAAGAACTAGCAAGAAAAAACATAACATGCAATGCTATAGCACCGGGATTTATTGACACGCATATGACCGATGCCATGTCTGAAGAGGCAAAAAACGAAGTAATTAAAAATATCCCCCTGAAAAGATTAGGCTCTCCAGAGGATGTGGCTGAGTTAGTGGCTTTTTTAGCATCAGACCAGGCATCTTACATAACGGGACAAATAATATCAGTAGATGGTGGATTGTATATTTAGGAGGCATTATGTATAAAAGAGTCGTAATAACAGGTATGGGTGTCGTATCTCCAATCGGTTGCGGATTAGATAATTTTTGGAATGGCATCAAGACTGGAAAATGTGGCATAGACGAAATCACTGCATTTGACACTGAGGAGTTTTCCGTCAAACTAGCAGCTGAAGTGAAAGACTTCAATCCAAATGATTATATGGAAAAGAAAGAGGCAAAAAGAATGGATCGCTTTTGCCAATTTGCAGTGGCTGCATCTCAGATGTCCATGGATGATTCAGGTTTGAATTTAAAAGATGAAAATATCAAACGCATCGGGGTAATTATTGGAAGCGGCGTTGGTGGCATCAACACAATAGAAACAGAATTGACAAAACTTCATACAAAAGGTCCAAGCAAGGTTTCCCCTTTCTTTATTCCTATGATCATTTCCAATATGGCCTCAGGATTGGTCGCTATTAAATTTGGCGTGCAGGGCATCAACATGTCAGTCGTTACAGCATGCGCTTCCGGTGCCAATGCCATCGGAGAATCCTTCAGAAAAATTCAGACTGGCTTCTGCGATGTTATGATAGCAGGCGGTTCTGAAGCATCCATTACCCCTGCAACCATCGCTGGATTTTCATCTATGAGCGCCCTCTGCACATCAAGGGATAAGAACCGCGCATCCATCCCCTTCGACAATGAGAGAGGCGGATTTGTAATGGGAGAAGGCGCAGGCATGCTGATATTGGAAGAATATGAACACGCCAAGGCAAGAGGTGCTCATATCTATTCTGAGATTGTTGGCTATGGCGCAACCTGTGATGCCTATCATATGACAACACCGGAACCCAATGGTTATGGTGCGGCTGCGGCTATGCTAAGCGCTATAGAGGATGCTGGAATTGATAAAGAAGAAATCGGATATATCAACGCCCATGGAACATCCACCCCCTACAATGATAAATTCGAGACCCTAGCCATCAAGAATGTGTTTGGAGAATACGCTTACAGCATCCCTGTAAGCTCCACAAAATCAATGACTGGTCATCTTATTGGCGGNNTCGTTCCCTGCCACAATCAATCATATGGTGGATGATCCGGATTGTGATTTGGATATAATTCCCAATATAGGTCGAAATGTAGAAATCTCATATGTCTTGTCCAACTCACTGGGTTTTGGTGGACATAATACCACTTTGTTGTTTAAGAAAGCTTGAGGAAAATCTAATGTTTAACAGTAATGAAATTGAAAAAGTAATCCCCCATAGATATCCATTTCTATTTATTGACAAAATAGTGTCTTTAGACCCTGGTGTTAAAGCGGTTGCTATCAAAAACGTCACTGCCAATGAGCCCTTCTTCCAAGCTCACTTTCCCGGCAATCATGTGATGCCTGGGGTAATCATCGTTGAAGCGATGGCTCAGACCGGCGCTTTTGCTCTATTGTCTCTTGAAGCTAACAAGGGCAAAACCGCTTATTTTGGCGGAATCAAAAAAATGCGTTTTCGCAAGAGAG
>DMAP01000158.1 GCA_003446975.1 Clostridiales bacterium
TATTATGTGGCTCTTCTGAGTTCATAAAAAGAGCGCGCTATAACCGGAAAATATTAGGTGGTGGCATGCGTCAGACGGGAATATTAGCTGTTTGTGGCATCATATCCTTGGAAAAGATGGTTTCAAGACTAGCTGAGGACCATGATAACGCAAAATATCTAGCAAATAAATTAAATGACATCGATTTTGTTTCCGTTGATATTGATAAGGTTCAAATCAATATGGTTTTTTTCAAGATTGAAATACCATGTTTTGATGCTGACCATTTTGTTGATTATATGTATGGAAGCGGTGTTAAGATGACAGGTATACGTGTGAATGAATTCAGATTTGTCACAAACAATGATGTTTCCAGGAAAGATATTGATTACGTTGTATCTGTTATAAAAAAGTACGTCGAACTTTAAAATATTGGGGGGTTATTAGATGCAGCACTCATCGAACACTATTCTATTTGCTTTTGCTTTAACATTATTTGCTGGATTATCTACAGGAATTGGAAGTGCACTGGCTTTTTATACCAAACAGACCAACAAGAAATTCCTTTCAGGTGCATTGGGTTTTTCAGCAGGTGTTATGATTTACGTATCATTTATTGAGATATTCCCTAAGGCTAATGAGTCGCTTCAAGCTGTTTTAGGCGTGTCACAAGGACTTTGGGCAACAACAATCGCTTTTTTTGGAGGCATTGCGCTGATAGCTCTAATTGATAAGTTTGTCCCAAGCTATGAGAATCCACATGAGATACATGACTTGACTGATGTTAATGAATTAAAGGATTTGGCAGAAACTGAAGGATATGAGGTTCCAAAAAAATCAATTGCCGAGGATAGAGAATTAATGCGAATGGGTATTTTTTCGGCTTTGGCAATCGCCATTCACAATTTCCCTGAAGGTATGGCTACTTTTATGTCAGCTTTAGAGGATCCAGCCCTTGGAATCAGTATCGCTATCGCAATAGCCATCCACAATATTCCTGAGGGTGTTGCTGTGTCGGTCCCAATTTATTTCGCCACCGGTAGTAAGAAAAAAGCATTTAAATATTCTTTTCTTTCAGGCCTATCTGAACCTTTAGGTGCAATAGCTGCGTATTTCGTACTCATGCGTTATAGCAGCGATTTGATGTTTGGTATTGTATTTGCTGCTGTTGCTGGAATTATGGTTTATATTTCATTGGATGAATTGCTACCTACAGCAGAAAAATACGGAGAACATCATATCGCCATTTATGGCCTGATAGCCGGAATGGCTGTAATGGCTTTCAGTTTGGTGATGCTGGCTTAAAGCATCAACAGGGCTCTTGAAAAAAACGCTCGAACATATGCTGTTCAAGCGTTTTTTAATTTGTGGAGTGGTTTCTTATAATCGATTACTGGAATTTAGAACATTTTTTATCTTATGTTTGACCATATTTTTTATGGCTTCTCTTGCTGGTTTCAGATACTGTCTAGGATCAAAGTCTCCTGGATTGTTGGCCATGTATTCTCTGATTGATGCAGTCATGGCAAGACGTAAATCTGTATCAATATTTATTTTGCAGATGCCCATCGTAGTGGTCCTGAAGAGCATCTCCTCTGGCACACCTTGGGCTCCCTTGATGTCCCCTCCAAACTGGTTACATTTCTTAACAAATTCCGGCAAAACTGTAGATGCGCCATGCAATACCAGCGGAAAACCTGGAAGCAATTTTGCAATTGTCTCCAATCGTGTAAAATCAAGACTTGGATCTCCTTTGAACTTATAGGCTCCGTGGCTTGTGCCGATAGCGATTGCCAAAGAGTCACAGCCTGTTTTTTGAACGAACTCAGCCGCTTGGTCCGGATCTGTATAACTCGAATCCTTGGCACTGACTTTGACATCGTCCTCAACTCCCGCCAATCTGCCTAGCTCAGCTTCCACAACAACCCCTTTGGCATGAGCGTATTCCACCACTTTCTTTGTCAGCGCAATGTTTTCTTCAAAAGGAAATTTTGAGCCATCAATCATAACGGAGGTAAAACCACCATCGATGCAAGATTTTGCGATTTCAAAATCCTCGCCATGATCCAAATGGAGGCAAATCGGCAGGTCAGTATCCTCTATGGCAGCTTCCACCAATTTCATTAAATATATATGTTTCGCATATTTCCTCGCACCAGCGGAAACCTGTAGAATCAATGGGGATTGCTCCTCCTTTGCTGCCTCTACAATACCCTGAATAATCTCCATGTTATTGACATTGAATGCGCCAATGGCATAGTTCCCATATGCTTTTTTAAAAAGTTCGCTTGAAGTAACTAATGGCATGATAAACCTCCTATAATTTTATTCTTTATTTAGTAGTTTAGGTACCTGTGGAGCCCTCAACCAAGATGGTTGGGGAAGACCAGACCCTAAAAGCGGTCTAATGTAAAATTTGAAAGCGTCTGTTACATCGTTTCCTGCTGGGTTAATAAACTCATCCGGCATTATCTTTGTCTTTGCAGCTATCTTGTCAAATAATTCCAATTTGTAATCAACAGAGTAATTGCCGGTTCGCTTGATGGCAATTGAACCGTCAACATCATTCCACATGGCTATCTGCACAGCATGTTCTCCGACTTCACGCGCTTCATTCTGATCCACATCCGATACACAACCAAAAAAAGACCTTTGCAAATAGCCAAACGTATCGCTTCTTACTCTGGGAAGCTTAAGCTTGTCCTTGATCTGTGCAGACAACAAATCGCCTAGCGCACCAGTGCCTGACAACAACACATTCCCATGTGCATCCTTCTCGACTTCCTTTCCCAATGTAGTAACGATAGGAGTTCCATTTGCATCTGTAATACCCTCTGAAACGGCAATTACACAAACACCATGCCTATCATAAACCGTCTTGACGTCAGATAGGAATCTGTCCATGCTAAACTCTCTCTCAGGCAGGTAAATCAGATGTGGTCCATCTGCTTCATATTTCTTGGCTATAGCGGAAGAGGCAGTCAAGAATCCCGCATGGCGACCCATTACCACTCCAATATAAGCACCATTCAAAGCTCTGACATCCAGATTGACTCCCATAAATGCCTGTGTGACAAATCTTGCTGCAGAACCAAATCCTGGCGTATGATCATTTAGCATCAAATCGTTGTCAATCGTTTTGGGGACATGAATCACCCGCAGTTCATAATTTGCATTTTTTGCTTCTTCATTGACAATTCGGGCCGTGTCAGCAGAATCATTGCCCCCTATATAGAAAAAGTAACGAATCTCATGAGCTCTCAGCACTCGGAAGATCTCCTTGCAGTAATCGCTGTCGGGTTTGACTCTGGTGGACATCAATGCTGATGAAGGTGTCAAGGCCACCTGTTCCAGATTGTGTGAGGTTTCTTGCGTAAGATCAAGAAACTCTTCGTTGACGATTCCCTCCACGCCATGCAAAGCACCGTAAACCCTTTCAACCTGCGTATATTTTCTAGATTCCATCACGATGCCAACCAGCGTTTGATTGATAACTGCTGTCGGACCGCCACTCTGGGCAATTAATACTTTTCCTTTTAGTCCCATATCCACCCTCCAAATATATTTATGGCTTACAAAATAAGTAAACTAATCTTAATAATTATATCAAACAATGCTTCATCCCACAAGCATTCCGCAAACGACTTGCTGCAAACGACTCCAAGAGATGATTCTATTTAAAAAAGAGCACCTAAACCATGAAAGTGATATAATGAAGTTAATCAACAAACAAGGAGGAAGTGTGATGAAAAGGCTTTTAATACTAATGTTAATTTTAGTAGTAATAGGTTTACGACCAGTAACCGCGTTTTCTGAAGAGATCTTGCCAATAGACTCCATTGCCTTGCATATAGGCAGTCCGCTAATTTTAGACGGCGATACCATGAAGTCTCTTGATTCGGATAATCCTGATGTTGTGCCAGTTATCCATAAAGATAGGACGCTAGTGCCATTACGGGCTATAAGCGAGCATTTCGGTGCTATCGTGTCATATAACGAGACAACCCGGGAAGCATCTATCTCATTCAATGGCAAGACGTTTATCTTTCCAATTGACAAAAATTATTACAAAGTTATGGAATCCGGTATGCTTCAAGAAACTGTGACCTTCGACACGGAATCACTAATCATAGAGAATCGCACAATGGTTCCCCTGAGAACAATATGTGAAGATGTCCTTGGAAAAGTCGTTGGTTATGATTCCAAAGTTATAACCGTAAGCCTAAAACCAATAGTTCTAGACACAGTGATGGTTAATGAACTCAAAACTAAAATCGGTCAGGCAATCAAGGTCAACTCAATGATGGAACTGAACAAAATCATGTCTGGCATGACCCTTTATGCAACAGAAAGGGATTCTAAGAACGAATCACTTGCACCATCTGCTGGGGACTATACCTCAACAAATGAACAGGTAGCGGGGGTAAGCGAGGCTGACGTCATCAAGACAGATGGAAAGTATATTTATGTAGCATTGGGAAAATCCATTAAGATCTATCTAGCAAACAATGGAAATCCGATACTAACTGATGAAATTGTAATGTCAGTAGACCCTAATACGGGTCAATACATTCAATTGACAGAAATATATGCAGACAAAGAAAGATTGGTGGTTTTGGGTACACGCAACAGCTATTACGATTGGATCAGGCCTATTCCAGAACCTATGGAAAACATCGAGAGATCAATTATGCCTTACTGGGAGAACAAAAGCTATACCTACTGTGGTGTCTACTCTATCGATCAAAATGGAAAGAGTCAACTGATCAAGGAACTGGAGATAGAAGGATCTTTGCTATCGAGTCGAAAGATAAACAATGTTGTATACCTTGTGACCAATAAATACTTGTACTACAATGCTGATCCAGGCAATATCATTCCAACTTTTAGAGATACGACAAAGAGCAAAGACTTCATGCAGATTCCCATAGACAAAATCATGTATTATCCAAATAGATTGTCATCC
>DMAP01000188.1 GCA_003446975.1 Clostridiales bacterium
GGGGTGGCAGTGATTGAATTCGCTGCCATCTCTTTAAAAAAATGTAACTGCATTTGATTATTGAACCGGGCGGGTGATAAAATGTTAAACGTAGAAGTGAATAAAGAGACGGATATGATGCTATCCACAGAAAATGTGGGAAAAGAATTTAATGGCGTTTGGGTTTTGAATGACATACATTTCCAGCTCAGAAGAGGAGAAATCCATGCGCTGGTAGGAGAAAACGGAGCTGGGAAATCCACATTTATTAAAATTCTATCAGGCGTTTACAAGCCATCTAGCGGGTCTGTCTTTTTTGAGGGCAAGCCTGTGGATTTCAATAATGTGAGAGAAAGCGAAGCAATGGGTATCCGAACCGTACACCAGGAAGTAAATCTGGTGCCATATTTTAAAGTTTACGAGAATATTTTCATAGGCGCAGAGAGAAAGAAGACAATAGGCGGTATGACTATAGTCGACACAAAGCGTATGAAAAAAGAGGCAACTGAAGTCATAAAAGAGCTAGGCATAGATTTCGATGTGAATAGTTCGACTCTATTGCTGAATGCTTCCATGAAACGAATAGTGGAAATCAGCAAGGTATTGGTGCACCAACCACAAATTGTGGTTTTTGATGAACCGACAACGTCCTTGGGTGAAGAAGAGAGAAAAAATCTGCTACAGATTATCAAAGGACTGAAGAAACGCGGATTGACCATTATGTACATTTCTCATAATTTAGAGGAAGTGATGGAGATTGCCGATCGAATTACTGTGTTTCGAGATGGCAACCAGGTAGGAACCATGGAAAAATCGGAGGCCACCACGGGCAAGATTATTTCCATGATGATTGGACATGACAATTACAAGCATTATTGCCGAGTTGATAAATATTATTGCGAGGACGTCTATTTATCCATAAAGAACCTTACAACAGACAAGCTTAAGTCAGTTAATCTGAATATCTGCAAAGGTGAGATGGTTGGTATCGCAGGCGTCGTCGGTGCGGGTAAAACCGAGATAGCCAAGGCGATTTTCGGATTGGATAAAATCACATCAGGTTCTATCGAGGTCAAGGGCAAGCCCTATGAACCCTCTCCGGAAAATGCCATAAGGCATAAAATTGCTTTGGTTCCAGAGGAGCGCCAGGCTGAAGGACTGGTTCCCAATTACTGCATTTCCAAGAACATTTCATTAACCTATTTGGATAAATATGCCAACAGGGCGGGTGTGATAAAAAGAATATTAGAGATTGAGACCGCTCAGGCTTATATTGATAAAATGGGAATAAAATGCACAGGTCCTCTGCAGACAATCAAGTTTTTAAGCGGAGGAAATCAACAGAAGGCTATCTTGTCCCGCTGGCTGAATGGGGATTTTGATATTGGAATATTTGATGAACCAACCAAAGGGATAGACGTAAAAGCCAAAGAGGATATTTACAGCTTTTTGGAAGAACTGGCACAACAAGGAAAGGCAGTGGTGGTGCTGTCATCGTACCTGCCTGAACTGATGAGTCTATGTGACCGTATAGTAGTGGTTCGTGATGGCAGGATCATTGGGGAGTTCAGTCCCCAACTACCGGGAGCTGAAGAAAAGATTATGCATGCTATGCTAGGAGGAGGTGCTTGATGGACAAGCCTACATCAGTCAATAAAAACCAAAGAATTGAGTTTTTAAGGAAATATGGAACCGTAATGGGTGCAATGGTTATTTTCACTATTTTTGCATTCGTATCTAAAAATTTCTTTACATTGAACAATCAGTTAATGCTGCTAAGACAAATGAGCATGCTGACTATCATAGCCCTTGGATTCACTTTTGTTATGGGAGCCGGTGGATTTGCTATGTCAATAGGAAACACGGCTGGGTTGATTACCATCATTTTCGCCATGGTCTTGATCAGTACCAAGAATTTCTGGTTGGCTCTGGCTGCGGCTATTGCCTGTGGTGCTGTAGTTGGTCTTGTGAATGGCACAATTGTCGCATACATCGGGTTACCGGATTTCATAGCAACCTTTGCCATAGGATCTATTGTATATGGTTTGAAAATGCTGATTACCAGGGGGAATCCAATTTTTTTTCCAGCAGATATTCCTAAAATCGCCTCTTTTATTGGTCAGGGATACGTGGGGAAAATTCCATTCCCGGTTATATTGATGCTTTTCTTTGTGGTTTTGGTCATTTTTGTTCTGACAAAGACCACATTGGGAAGAAGAATCTATGCAATTGGTGGAAATCCTGTGGCAAGCCTTTATGCCGGAATCAATGTAAAACGCTACAGATTGATTACATTTATCATATCCGGTGTCAGTGTCGCTATAGCTGCGGTTATTCTGACATCCCGCCTAGGGTCGGCGCAGCCATTGGCTGGAGAAGAGTTTTTGCTGGATGCCATAGCGGTTTGTTTCCTCAGTACCACTATGTTTGGCGATGGTGAACCGACGGGTAGTGGAACATTTGTTGGGGCTTTTATTATCAGCATGCTGAACAACGGTCTTACGATGCTGAATGTGCCTTATTATTTCCAGTACATTACGAAGGGTGTTGTGGTTATTTTCGCAGTGGTCATATCAGTCATATTGGCTAAGAAGCTTAAACTAAAGCTATGGCCAACAAGGATAACAGATAACTATTTTTCTTGCTAAAAATTTTGTACGAGAGGAGTAATCGGATGATCAAGGTATTAGGAATTTCCGGAAGCCCTAGAAAAGGCAACAGTCAGTTTTTGCTGGATATTGCCTTGGAGTCTGCAAAAATGGTTTCGGATGAAGTAGAAGTTGAGAGCTATTCCATCAGAGGTAAAAAGTTTGGCGGATGTGTCATGTGCCAGAACTGCCAAGAGGATGGCGA
>DMAP01000046.1 GCA_003446975.1 Clostridiales bacterium
AGCAATACTGAGTTTGCTTTTATTGCAAAGAAACCCGCTCTCATATCTCTTAAAACAGATTGTTTAGGATGTTGCTTTTTAATATGGTCATGAAATTTGACAGTTGATAAGGTGAGCACAGCCACAAAAGCACCCAATACATCTAGAAGCATTGCGAAGGGAAGCGTAGTAATACTCATGATTAATGCACCTAACATAGGGCCTAGCATCATTGTTCCAGAATTAACCATTTGTCCCATTCCTGCAGCTTTTGTCAGTTCCGCTTTTGGAACCAATGAAGGTATTGCTGCTTGTAGAGCAGGTTTGTGGAATGTTTCACCCATGGCTCTTAAAAAGAGTATGAGATAAACAATATAGATAGATTCAAATCCAAATATAAAAAGAACAAAGAGGATGAAACTAGAAACAGCTACCATAATATCGGCAATAATCATGACATGTTTACGAGGATATCTGTCAATCCATACTCCTGCAAATAATCCGATAATGGCTTGAGGTAGTAGACCCACCACACTTGCAATAGTCAATGCTAAAGCTGATCCAGTTTCAACTGTTATCCACCAGATGATGGCGAACTGAACTGCACTCGAGCTTAATAATGAAAATGATTGTCCGATGTAAATTTTAAGGAAATTTTTCTTCCAAGAAACAACAGAATCATTCATTTATGAACCTCCAACGAATAATTCTCTAACAGGTCAATAACAACTTTAGCACAATCTTTAGCGCCATTTTCAGTTCGAATTTTAACACCTATTGCTTTTGCCTTTGCTATGAGGTCTGGTTGAAAAGCGGCATCGAGAGCATTAGCCAAATTATCGACTGTTAAATGCTTTACATTTATTGGTTTAACGCCAATTCCTAAGTCATAAGAACGATGAGCCCAGGCAAATTGGTCGTTAGAGAATGGAATAATAATACTTGGAATACCAGCACTAAATCCTGCAGCTGAGGTACCCGCACCACCATGATGGCAAACAGCCGAAACATGATTAAAAAGCCAAGTGTGAGGTATGCTATCAAGTGCATATATATCATCGGTTAATTGATCAGGTTTACCAAAGCCACAGATAATAGCTCTTTTACCACTTTTTCTTATTGCATTTACGACAAGGTTGCCTAGTTCAGCATGTTTTTTCGTCATTGACATACTACCAAAACCGATATAGATCGGTTTTTCTCCTGCCTGAATGAAGTCTACTAAGCCTACGTCGGGTTTAAAGTCATCTTTCTCCTCCACAAACCAATAGCCATTTTGATGGATATGTGAATTCCAGTCCGCTGGTCTTTCAAATATATAATTGCTACAGGAAATGAGAGCTGGCTGACTCGTTTGGTTATGGTATTCATAGGGCGCACCAAAATCTTTTGGCAATCGGCCGAATTGCTTTTTCCAAAAAGTTTTAACGGAATCTTTTCCAGCCATCCATAACATACCTTGTATCATTAAATAGCTTAATTTGTTATTGATCATGGTTGGTTTTGATTTACCATACATAACAACAGATAAATATTCTTTTGTTTTATGCATAGGAAATGGTGAGGCAAGTACAGTTGGTATGCCAAGTTCTTTTGCAGCAAAGTAGCCAATAGTTAAACCTGGATGATAAATAATAAGTTCGCTATTTTGACAGGCTTTATAATATTCTTTTGTAGTATACTCACCATAGGCTTTCATTTTATTGAAAGCTAGTAGCATTTTGAGTGGATTATCTGCAGAACCAGCTTCTTCCAACATTTTTGGATCAAGGTCTAAAGCATTTATATCTACATTAATCGGAAAATAATCAATATCATAATTGGTCACAAATGATTCGAATTCTTTTGGACCTGAAATTCTAACTTCTTTATCATGTTTCTTTAGTTGCTGTGCAAGAGCTATATAAGGTTGAAAATCACCTCTTGAGCCAGCGCATAATATTGTTATCATGGGTTCTCCTTTTGAAAATGAATTTTATATTTTGATTAGCTCGACAACTTGTTGTATGATACAAGTGTATAGGTTAAAGAATTACCATACAATCAACAATCCATGTCATTGTGTCGGATTAATAAACTAAGGAGACCCACTATGAATAAAAAACAACCTGATATAACGAATGTGACAAAAAAAACCATAAAAGATGCATTTTGGGAATTGTATAAAGAAAAAAAGATTGAAAAAATAACCGTTAAAGACATTACGCTAAAAGCGGGATACAATCGATCTACTTTTTATGCATATTTCACAGATGTCTACGATATACTTGAGCAGATTGAAGAAGACTTAATGCCCGGGATAGAACATATTCCACCAATTGATACATCAAGGGAGCATAGTCCTGATTTTTTTGAAAATATCATTACAATTTATGAGAAAAACAGTGCCTATTATTCAGTTTTATTAAGTGAGAATGGAGATCCTCGTTTTGCGATAAAAATGAAAAATGTTTTTAAATCCATGATGAAAGATGCTATAACAAATCGCGTAAGTATTTCACCAGAGGAGATGGATTATGCGTTAGAGTTTTTAGTTGGAGCGACGCTTTCAACAGTGAAACATTGGTTTGATCAGGATAAGAATATTCCAATGCATCAGCTTTTGCCTTTGATGGTTAAGCTGATGGATAATCGATTTGTTCAGGAATTGGATATAGACATGGCGATGTAGTAAAGACACATTCACAGCGGAAACTTCCATCATATTTTGTGTTTGTCGAGA
>DMAP01000136.1 GCA_003446975.1 Clostridiales bacterium
GGTACAGGCTGCGTCTCTTCAGAAAGCGAAGAACTAATCTCCGCTCTGAAGGCAGAACTAGTCACCGCAGGCTATGATCAGGAAATAAGTGTAATTAAGACAGGTTGTTTCGGATTTTGCGGTCAAGGTCCAATCGTCAAGATACATCCTGACAATGTTTTTTATGTTCAAGTCACTCCAAACGATGCCGAAGAAATTGTCAAGGAGCATATTGTCAAAGGGCGTACGGTACACAGACTGCTATTCGAAGAACCTGAAATGAAGGGCAAGCTAGAAACCCATGATGATATGGCTTTCTATAAAAAACAATACCGAATTGCCTTGAGAAATTGCGGTATGATCAACCCGGAAAACATTGACGAGTATATAGCTTTTAGAGGATATGAGGCCTTAGGAAAAGTTTTGACAGAAATGAAACCTGAAGATGTTTATTATGAGATTAAAGAATCCGGTTTAAGAGGCAGAGGCGGCGGTGGTTTCCCTACTGGACTCAAGTGGGAGCTTACTGCAAAATCAACGGGAACGGAGAAATATATAATCTGCAATGCGGACGAGGGCGATCCTGGTGCTTTCATGGACAGATCAATTCTAGAAGGTGATCCTCATTCTGTACTGGAGGCTATGATAATCGGTGGTTATGCAACAGGTGCTCATCTTGGTATTATCTATATCCGTGCTGAGTACCCGCTTGCCATTAAACGACTTACAGTCGCAATGGAACAAGCAAAGGAATATGGGCTGATCGGTAAGGACATATTTGGAACCGGATTTGATTTTGATATTATCATCAAGCTTGGCGCAGGCGCATTTGTTTGTGGTGAAGAAACAGCACTAATCCACTCAGTTGAAGGAAAGAGAGGAGAACCAACGAAGAAACCACCATTCCCATCAGAATCCGGTTATAAAGGAAAACCAACTACAGTTAACAATGTTGAAACATTTGCCAACATTTGCCCTATTATCCTAAACGGAAGCCAATGGTTTAAAAATATAGGTACCGAGACATCAAAAGGAACAAAAGTGTTTGCTCTGGCAGGCAATGTCAATAACGTCGGCCTGGTTGAAGTCCCAATGGGAACTACCCTTAGAGAAATAATTTTTGATATCGGTGCTGGCATACAGGACGGGAAAGGATTCAAGGCTGTACAGACAGGAGGTCCTTCCGGTGGCGTTATAACATCTTTAGATTTAGACACGCCAATTGATTACGAGAGCTTGAAGAATATTGGCTCAATGATGGGGTCAGGCGGTATGATTGTCATGAATGACAAGACCTGCATGGTCAATATTGCAAAGTTTTATCTGGAGTTCACACAAGACGAATCCTGTGGCAAGTGTACTTCTTGCAGAATAGGTACCAAGAGAATGTATGAGATCCTTACCAAAATAACCAATGGTGAAGGCACAATGGATGATCTTGAGCACTTGGATTCATTAGCAAGAATGATTAAGGACACCGCCCTTTGTGGCTTGGGTCAAACAGCGCCCAATCCGGTATTAAGCACCATGAAATATTTTCACGACGAATACTTGGAACATGTGAACGATAAATACTGCAGAGCTGGCACATGCAAAGCTCTGGCAAAGTACAGCATTATAGCCGAAAAATGTATCGGGTGTACAGCCTGTGCTAGGGCATGTCCGGTGAAATGCATAAGCGGAAAGGTCAAAGAGGTCCATGTGATTGACCAGAGCAAATGTATATCGTGCGGCGCTTGCTTTGATGCCTGTAAGTTTGATGCCGTATTAAAACCATAAGGAGGTGTAGTGAATGAAAAAGGTAAATATAACTTTTAATGACAATCAAATTTCTGTTGAAAAAGGCACAACCATATTAGAAGCGGCTAAACAAATCGGCGTACATATTCCAACACTATGCCATCTTAATCTGGAGAATTTCGGTATTGTTAACCAGGTTGCATCCTGCAGGGTTTGTGTGGTTGAGGTGGAGGGTCGACCTTCACTGGTTCCTTCATGCGCTGAAACTGTTTATGAGGGTATGGTGATTCACTCAGATAGCTTGAGAGCCATGACGGGCAGAAGGATGGCTGTAGAGCTATTACTATCAAACCATCCCAAAGATTGTTTGAGTTGTCCAAAAAACTTGGATTGCGATCTGCAGGCACTTGCTCAAGAACTGGGTATCAGAGAGATACATTGGGAGGGAGAAAGAGTCAACTTTGAAAAAGATGTCTCAAGTTTTTCTATCGTAAAAGATCCAAACAAATGCGTCATGTGCAGGAGATGCGAAACAATGTGCAACACTGTACAAACCTGCAATGTGTTGTCAGCTGTCAACAGGGGCTTCGAGGCATTCGTGGGACCGGCTTTTAACATGGATATGGTTGATTCTGCCTGCACATTTTGCGGTCAATGCGTTGCAGTATGTCCAACAGCTGCATTAACAGAGGTGGACAACACCAGCCAGGTATGGAAAGCCCTCGCCAATCCCAAAAAACACGTGGTAGTCCAGTTGGCGCCGGCCGTTAGGGTCGCTATTGGCGAAATGTTTGGTATGGATACCGGAACCATCGCTACCGGCAAGATTGCTACCGCTCTTAGAAGAATGGGTTTTGATGGTATTTTCGATACGGATTTCGGAGCTGATTTAACAATTATGGAAGAGGCCTCTGAGCTGATTCACAGGGTACAACATGGCGGTACACTGCCAATTCTAACAAGTTGCTGTCCTGCGTGGGTTAAATTCTTCGAGCACCAGTTCCCGGATATGTTGGATATACCTTCAACATGCAAATCGCCACAGATCATGTTTGGCACAATCGCTAAAACATACTATGCGGAGAAAAAAGGGTTGAATCCCCATGATATCGTTGTTGTTTCCATCATGCCCTGCCTGGCCAAAAAAGCGGAGGCAAAAAGACCTGAACTAACAAAAGATGATGAATCAAACGTTGATATAGTCATCACAACAAGAGAATTCGGTCACATGATGCAATCAGCTGGTGTGGATTTTGCCAATCTGAAAGATGGCGAATTTGATAAGTTGATGGGTGAAAGCACAGGTGCTTCAGTTATATTCGGAACGACTGGTGGTGTCATCGAAGCTGCTGCAAGAACCGCTTATGAATGGCTGACCGGTGAAGAGCTGGAAAATGTGGATTTCAAGCAATTAAGAGGCCTTGAAGGAATCAGGGAAGCCTCGATTAAGGTTGGCGAGATGGATCTTAAAATCGGTATTGCCCATGGGTTGGGGAACGCCAGGAAATTGCTCGAGGATATACAGTCAGGAAAATCCACCTACCATGCAATTGAAATCATGGCATGCCCTGGTGGCTGCATTGGTGGCGGCGGACAACCTTATCATCACGGAAACATGGAAATCATCCGAAAACGACAGGATGCCATCTACCGTGAGGATGTTGGCAAACCTAGACGAAAATCCCATGAGAATACTGAAGTCATCGCTCTTTATGAGGAGTTTCTCGGATTGCCTTATGGTGACAAGGCTCATGATTTGCTGCACACACATTATGTCAAAAGAGAAAAAATCTGATCTTCAAAAAAATAGAGATCTGCCTGATTATCAGGCAGATCCTTTTTTATACTATATAATGATTAAACCTTTTGGAAATCCTCTTTCCCGGCTCCACAAAGTGGACAAACCCAATCTTCAGGCAGATCTTCAAAGCTGACACCTGGATCGATTCCACCATCTTCATCCCCTACTTCCGGGTCATAAATATAACCACAAGGTATGCATTCCCATTTTTCCATTATTACTTCCTCCTTAATTTAATTGCTAGTTTGAAATACAATCAACCGGGCATGCATCCGCACATGCTCCACATTCAATACATGCATTTTCGTCGATCAATCTTTTTGCATCATCAACCTCTGATATGCATGAGACCGGACATACATCTTCACATGCTCCACAACCAATGCATTCATCTGCATTTATCCTATATGACACCAATTCTCACCTCCCCTAGTTTTAAATTACTGCCTAGTACTATTATAACCAAAATAAACAAAATGTAAATTGTAGGATAGGCTTTTTTTGCTAATAGCGTGTTTTTTTGGATATTCTATCCCTGAATTCTTCTTTGATAATGATTCCTGCATCGTACAACTCTTTATACTGTTGATGATAATGATCCTTCGGATCTATTTTAATGTACTCCTTATCGCTCGATTGTCCTAAACTTTTAATTTCATTCAGACCGAAGTCTTTGTTGAACCCCTTTTCCCCCAAGGAGTTGCCTGATTGATTAGCTGTTTTCCTATATTGGGTAGGTTGTTTGCCTGTAAAATACTCTTGACCGGTGCCGGATTTCTTTATTTGGGTGATTACCCTAAAAACAATAGCAATCGCCACAACTGCAATGATAACACCCGAAAAATTCCTCTGTGGACCGCCAATGTTTAAAAAAGATGTCAACACTATAAACAATATATATACACTGATTATGGTTCCAAGTAAAGATCCTGATTTCTTATTCTGGCTCACGTTAGACCTCCTGCAAACAATTATAGTCATATTATAACACAATATACACAAAAAACTTAAACTATTGCGTGATTAATGTAATAGATTTTTTAATGAGTTTACAAAATGATAAATTACTTTATAATTAATACTATAAGAACAACAAACAATGGAGGTAAATAATGACTTACGGAATAATGGGAAAAATACTGGAAGTGGATTTGACTGCAAAAGCCATAGGATACCGTACATCTGATGAGACTGTTTTCAAGAAGTATCTAGGGGGAAGCGGTGTCGCAGCTAGAATCCTGATGGATGAGTACAATCTGGA
>DMAP01000120.1 GCA_003446975.1 Clostridiales bacterium
CCGGTAGACAATCGTCTGCCGGTTTTTTATATTCAATCATTGTCTTTGACAGTGAAATCAATTTTAGGGATCACTTCAGATAAATACTTGATAGACGCTTCGAATCTTTCCGTGTTGTCACCTATAGTTTGCTTTATTTTTTCCATCGCATTTGACAAAAATAGAATTTCTCCTTCGTTTAAGTACTGGAGGGCTAATTCTGTAGGTTCTATATAGACTACACGTCTATTGTCCTCATAGATGTGTCTGGTCACTAATTTCTTGGACACAAGGGATTTAACCAATTGAGAGGCTTGCTGTTTACTGATGCTCATCTTATCGGACAACTGGGTCATGGTTAGTGATTTTGATTCCTTCAAATAGACAACCGCTGCCATCTGGTGACGGTTCAAATTGTATTTTGTTCTGAAAAATTCCACAAAAGGCTTGCTAAGGTACTCATGATTCATTGAAACGTAGAAAAAAAACAGGGAAGCTAATTTATCATTTTGAATTGAATTATCATTGCCGGTCATGCTATTCCACCTCGATTGAAAAAATATTGTCAATATATTCTAACACAAAATAAAAAAAAATCAAAAATAATTAAAATTACGTAAAAATATGACAAATAAGGTAGACAAATCCAGAAAAATATGTTAAATTATTAACTATACAGTACATATATATTTACAGTAAATAAATAAATAATTTAATAACATATTTAGTAATTGGACATTAATAAACTTGACCTGACGGAAATAAAATTACTGGATACCAAAAAAGGAGGATCACCATGAAGGAGAAAAAGGGTTATAAAAGTGTTTTGATCATTGCTGTAACATTATTGGTTTTATTTGCAGTCGCAAGTTTCACAGAGCCAAATCCATGGGCAACCATACCTGATCCCCTACAAGAGCAGGTGCAGTGTGACACACCGGGGCACACACATTCTGTCAGCCTCAATACACCGTGGTGCTGTGAATGGACCAGTGCTCTTCAAAATTGATTAGACAGAAACCAGTAAACAATTTGAAAGACCTTTGATAGGAGAAAGACGCATTCTCCTATCTTTTTTGTTGTCTTGATTGTCAAAAATTATATGAGCAACACTGATTTATGCTATAATGAAATTAAAATCCACGTCTTAAACCAATAAGGAGATAATCATTATGGAATCAACACAATTTATAACTTATGAGTTCAAGGATAGTATCGCTACTATCACTTTCAATCGACCGGAATCATTGAATTCGCTACATCCTATTTTGATGGAAGAAACGATGGCGGCACTTGAACTAGCAGAAAAGGATGATGGAATCAGCGTTATTGTATTGACCGGAGCGGGAAAAGCCTTTTGTTCTGGTGGCGATATACAGTATATGGATCAGTTGAATGGCGTGATGGATAAGCGTGAATACATAGCTACTGCCGGAAGGGTAACCGAGTCAATCATGAGTCTAAGCAAGCCTGTCATTGCCATGGTCAATGGGGTTGCAGCAGGTGCAGGATTTAACATTGCTTTGGCTTGTGATATCATTTTTGCTTCAGATAAAGCAAAGTTTGCCCAGAGTTTCTCAAAGGTCGGCCTTATTCCAGATGCAGGAGGAACCTACAATTTACCGAGAATCGTTGGACTGCATAAAGCCAAGGAATTGATGTTCTTGGCGGATCTAATTACTGCAGATGAGGCTTATAAATTGGGAATTCTCAATTATGTTGTCCCACATGAAGAACTCCATGACGCAGTTTATTCCTTTGCTGAAAGATTGTCCAAAGCAGCACCCATATCTGTCAGTTTCATAAAAAGCGCCCTTAATTCCAGCTTGGAATGTACGCTCAAGGAAGTGCTTGAGAAAGAGGTGAGCAATCAGACCATCTGCTTGCAAACAGAAGACTGCAAAGAGGGTCTCAATGCTTTTAAAGAAAAACGGACACCTGAATTCAACGGAAAATAGACATACTTGTGACAATGATCATATTATCCACTTTTTAAATGAAGGAGCAGGCAATGCAGGATTACAGCATGTTAAAGCCATTAACTAAAGATAACTACGATATGCTCAAACCGTATTACAAGGCCTATCAATCCGAGGCTCATGATTTCAATTTGACCAACTTGATCATATGGCGTAATAAGTATGATCTGCATACGATAGAGCTTGACGGTTATCTGTGGATCTGTTTTTACCTGAAGGATTTAGAACAAACTGCTTTTTCTGAACCGATTGGAGACCATGGCAACGAGGAGGCTTTGAAACAATCGACAGCAGCGCTATTAGATTTCTGCAAATCAGTAGGAATCCCATTGCGATTCAGACATGTTGGTGCTGTCTATAAAGATCGATTAATCAAATGGGGAACACTTATAGATGGAAACGATATGGAAAATCTTTTTTTTACCAATGAGGATTCCTATGATTATTGCTATCTGACTGAAGATCTAGTGAATTTACCCGGCAAGCGATATCACAGAAAGAAAAACAATCTCAATCAGTTCAATAAGAAATACGGGGACAGTCATCATCATGAGCCCATCAATCAAACCAATGCATTGGATGCGCTATTGGTGGCCAGGAGTTGGTGCATTGACAGCGGGTGTTCTGAAAATCAGGATTTGTGCAAGGAATTTGAAGGCATAAAGGATATATTGAGGGATTGGTCATTTTACAGCCAATATGGTGTGGAAGGCATTATCATATATGTTGATGGATTACCGAAGGCTTTTTCCATAGGAGAGCCCCTTACTCAAGATATGTTTCTGATCCATATAGAGAAGGCAAGCCATGATATACAGGGCATCTATGCGGCAATAAACCATAGGATGGCTGCTCATGTACTGGATAGATTCACTTATATCAATAGAGAACAGGACCTGGGGATTGAGGGATTGCGAAAAGCAAAACAGGCCTACAATCCCCATCATATGGTGGAGAAATGGTCATTTGAATAGATATTAGTTCGAGAGGGCTGGGATGGAGTGTCTGTGATTTGTTCCTTGTTCATAAATATATCCCATGTTTAGGAGCTTACTCTCCTGATACGGACCAGCAACAAAGGTGAGTCCAACAGGCTCTCCGGTTGACCTGAAACCGGCAGGTACTGTGAGTGCGGGATAACCTGCATAAGCGTAGATCAAAGAGAAATGATTGCTTAGGGAAATCAGCCCGTCATATTCGCGCAATTGACTGTCGATTGCATTTTGACAGATAATCCGATCCCTTTTTATGATTTCTTGGCATTCTTTTTTGCTGATATCGGTAAAAACTGATTTTTTGATCAGATCTTGTCCGTAGGGTGCTCTTGTCATCAAATCCTTCTTATTGTATTTCCAGATATCTTTCAATCTTCTGATTCTATGTTTGTCTGGTCTGGTTTCTTTGAGGTAATCAGAAACGCCTTTTTTGAATTCATATTCCAAAGGACTATCCAGATCTACTTCAAAAGCCTTTTCATCAATCTTGATGCGATCAACTGTAAAACCAAGTTTTTTTAAATCTTCCACTGCTTGGTCGAGGAGGTGTTCATCCTCGCTTCTATAATAGGAGTGGATGATTGGATTGTCTATCAGTCCTAACTTATACTGTTTATTGTGACCGGTTTTAAAGTTTATTTCAAAATCCTTTTCATTTAAATCCGAAATATCAGATAAAAAATAGTTGATCAGCGCAGCATCTTCAACACTTCTTGTCATAGGTCCTGCAGTATCAAAGGATTGGGCAATAGGAATGATTCGATTTGATTTCCAAAGCCCAAGAGTCGGTTTCAGACCTACAATATTGTTTTGGCTTGCAGGATAGATAATTGAGCCACAGGTTTCCGTGCCAAGTGTAACACTCGCTAAGTTCAAGGCGGCACATACTGCTGAACCTGAGCTTGAACCACCTACATCGAATATGCCATAAGGATTTTTGGTTTGCCCGCCTAACGCCGAGTAACCGCATACACCATTGGAGCTCATCTGATAAGCCCATTCACTCATATTGGCTTTCCCCAAAATGATCCCGCCCTGTTTTCTGATTTTATTGACAACGGGTGCATCTTTTTTTGCCTGAGACCCTTCTAGGGCTTTTGCACCTGCAGTGTTGTGCATTTTGTCTTTTGTCCCTATATTATCTTTTAAAATAATAGGGATACCCAATAACAGTGATTCTCTCTGGTTCTTCTTTCTCTCAATATCAGCTTTTTCAGCTAGCTTTAAGGCATCAGGATTCAATTCAATTAGCGCATTGAGCTTAGGTTGGTATATCTCAATACGCTTTAGATAGAAAACCACCATTTCCTTTGAAGTGAACCGTTCATCATCCATACTGATTTGAAGCTCTCTGATAGTTTTCTCAAGAATTAGATTTTCCAATTCAATATATTTTTCATCGGTCATGGCTTGCATGTCTTTTTTGAAAGGTGAGAAATCAAGCTTCTTTTTGTGCTTTGTAGTCATTTCTTTC
>DMAP01000170.1 GCA_003446975.1 Clostridiales bacterium
CTGGCCGGGATACCCAAGGCAGACTCCAGATTTGCCGCATTCAATAGAGTTGTAACCGGCAATGACACAGATGTTGATCCTGAGGACATTGTAGGTTACGTCTATATTTCAGGAACGCAATATACCTGCATTTATAATCCTCTATCGGTAGAAAGACAGCGTATTGTTCTGTCAAGAATGCTTGAACTTGGAAGAATCACACAAGCCGAATATGATTCTGCCATGGCTCAGGACATAAGAGCCAGCTTGAATCCAGGTCAAAAAATGAACACTGAAATCTCCTCCTACTTTACGGATTATGTCAAGAATCAAGTGGCACGGGATTTGATGGATCAGTATGGATATACTTTTGAGCAGGCTGAGAACCTTCTCTTCACAGGTGGCCTAACGATTTATTCCACAATGGACCTCTCAATACAGAAAATATTGGAAGACACCTATGACAACTTTGCGGAAATGCTGCTGGGAGACCTGACCAATGAGAAGGTTCCCTACATAACGGAATGGAGCTATTTCAGATGGAATGCCAATGGGAAGAGCTCTGGAAACCTGGATGGCGATGACAATGTCTTGAACGAAAACGGTCATATTGTTTATTACAGGAAAGACCTGATATTCAATGATGACAACAAGCTTTATCTCACACCTGAAGAATATGATTTCAATGAGAATGGGGATCTGGTCATCACATCGAAGAAGTTCAATCTTTACACAACAACTATAGATGTTGTTGATTTATATGTCATAAAAGATAATTTTCTATCAGTCCACGATATTGGCGGCCTAAATATTGGAGATAATTTCGAAGTTTTGGAATCAAGAGCCAACAAAGGTAAGTTTCTGATATCAAAAACCTACCTGGACGCCAGATCGGATTTTTACAGTCTGGATGAAAACAACAACCTAATCATCAATGACAGCTATTATTATTTTGATACTTTAGGTATTTTGCAGCCCCAGTCCTCTGCAGTTATCATGGACCATCGGACGGGAGAGATCAAAGCACTTATCGGTGGCAGAAACATCGAGGTCAGCAAGTCTTTCAACAGAGCCACTCGAGCAACCAGACAACCGGGTTCTACCATCAAACCCCTATCTGTCTATCTACCGGCAATCGATACCGGGCATACTGCGGCCACAATCATAGACGATGTGCCAAGATATGATGATAAAAACAAGGATGAAAGATGGCCGAAGAACTGGTATGAAAATCAATCCTACAAATATTGGGGTCTTACAAACCTTAGAAAATCCATCGAACAATCACTGAACGTCAATGCGGTTTACATGTTGGAGGATATAGGTTTTGACACCTCATTGAAATATATGGAAAAATTGGGTCTTGTAAACTTGAAAGACCCTGAAAAAGACAATTTTGTCACCCCTGAGGAGAACCGGTCATACAATGATTTGAATCTTGCCGCAATGGCACTGGGTGGGTTGACCAAAGGATTCACAAATCTGGATATGACAGCGGCATATGGCGCTATCGCCAACGATGGCGTTTATATTGAACCCTATGCCTACACAAAAGTTGTTGACAGAAATGGTAAAATAATTCTAGATAAGCAAATCAAGAGCAATATTGTGGTTTCACCCCAGGTAGCCTTTCTTATGCAGGACATGCTGAGAACAACCGTAACCAATGGTCTTTCTTATAGGGCTGCACTGCCACGTGATTATAACATAGAAGTGGCTGGAAAAACCGGTACAACCTCAGACAATGCGGATATATGGTATGTTGGATTTTCACCTTATTACACCGGAGGCATGTGGGTTGGCAATGACAATTCACAAATCAAGGTCAGCACGGGTAGCGGTTCCGTATCCAGACTATGGGGAAACATTATGGTTGAGGTCCACAAGAACTTGCCCCCCGCTGAATTTGTCAGACCTGAGGGTCTTGTGAGAGTCAATGTATGCATGGATTCCGGATTGCTACCAAGTGAACTGTGCAGCCACGACCAGCGTGGCAGTCGCATTATTGGAGAGTACTTCGTTAGAGGCACCGAACCAACCACATTCTGTGATGTCCATGTTGAAGAGACAATATGTGTCGGTTCAGGGCTATTGCCAAGTCCCTACTGTCCATTGGATCAGCTTGAAAAAAGAGTATTTATCAGCAGAGAAATACTCTACAATCCAATCTACCATGACACTAATCAAGCTGTGATTGATGCCTATGAGTTTTATGTGGCGACAAGAGATGCGATTAACAATTCCGATAGCAATCTAACGGATGAACAACTGGAAGCATTGTTTGAGAACAGGATTGAGATGATTAACGGCATTATTGTGGTTGTAGATGGGATTGCTGTTGTTGACCTGTACAATAGCGGTATGAGAACACAGGATTATCTATTCCAGGTTCCCATCAATACATGCACTATCCACAACCGTTATCATTGGAATGTATACCAACAATCTATCGGTCAACCTCAGGTACCAATAGAGACTGACCCTGATGAAAACGACAACGGTGACACCGAAGAGACCACACCAGTTAATAATGGAAATGGAAACGGTAACGGAAATGGTAACAATCAGCCTTCAGAAACAACCGAAGAGCCGACAACAGAACAGACTTCAACGCCGTAGTATATACCAAAAAGGGACCTCATGAAAAGATCATGGTGTCCCCTTTTTTAATGGATTAATCATATAAGCAATTACCAAGGTGATCAATGACCACAATAACTGGAAAATCCTTAACCTCAAGCTTATATATAGCCTCTGTGCCCAAATCCTCATAGGCAACCAATTCCTTGGATACTATGGACTTTGCGATTAGCGCAGCCGCACCACCTACAGCGACAAAATAGACTGCTGTATTCTTTTTGATACTCTCTATGACGTCATGGCTTCTCAGCCCTTTCCCGATCATACCTTTCAATCCCAGGTCCAACAATGTGCCTGAGTAAGGATCCATT
>DMAP01000203.1:0-1513 GCA_003446975.1 Clostridiales bacterium
GATACTACAATAATTTATCATATTTAGTATAATTAGTAAACCTTAATATGGGTCCTATCAAAAAATCTTCCTTATTCATTTTACTCAACTTTCCTTCTCTTGAATTTCCTGCCTATGGAGGTCGAGACAATAACCGCACTGGAAATTGCAATCGCCACCAAAATGGTCTCCATGCCAATCTCTGTGGCTGCTGTGTAGTCAGCCTCAATGATTTTAAGCATGGAATAGTACAATCCATATCCAGGTACCAGCGGAATTAAACCGGGAATAATAAAAACCGTAGCCGGCATTTTTCTTTTTCGAGCCAATACTTCGCTGATTGACCCAACTGCCAATGCCCCTGCAAAAGCTGCCATGACCGGTGAATCAAATCTCCCAATCAACTGAGAATAAAGAATCCAGCCTATGGCACCTGTAATTGCTGAATAGGCAAGCTGTTTTCTTGGTATATTGAACAGTATGCCAAAGCCCAATGTGCAAATAGCCGCAAACACAAATTCTATCATCATTATAGGATTCCTCCAAAAATGAATATATAACCCTGTAAAACTGTACCAACACCCAATGCCAAAGCGACCGCAATCAATACTGCCTCTGTCAATCTGGATGTGCCTGATACAAAGTCACCGGATATGATGTCCCTGATGGCATTGACAATAGCCACACCCGGAACCAAAGGCATCAGGGATCCGATAATGACGCTATCTATCTGAGCATCGACAGCGAAATTACCTGCGGTTTTCACCAGCACCAGGGCGAAGAACATACTGGCCATGCCTCCCAGTAGGTTTTTCAAAAAAAAGGATATCCTATATCTTCCTGCCATTGTGGTAAACAAGACAACTAGAATGCTGTTGATGAAGGCAATCAAGAATTCAATGTGGTTTCCCCCAAAAAGAAGGGTGAAAAATCCCCCAGCCAGACCACCGGCAAGCAGTCTTAGATTCAAGGAAAAAATTGGTGCATTTTCTATCTTTACAAGTTCTTTTTCTCCATCTTCAAGACTCATATGATCGATTAACAGTTTTCTTGAGAAATCGTTGACCATTGAGATGATTTCCAGATCGATTCTCTTGACAGTTGTTCTATGTATTAGTGAGTAGTATTCATCGTCATGCTCAACATTCAAAAAAATGCCTGTCGGAACAACAAAGCTCTGGACTTGTTCCAATCCTTTTGTTCTGCATATGCTGTTGATGGTTTCTTCCACCCGATAGGTTTCTGCTCCATACTCCAAAAGCATTTTCCCTGCATTCAATGCCAGTTTCAAGACTCTCTTCACTTCTGATTTTTCCATTGAACTCCTCATGATATCTGTTTTCCGGTTCTATTGTATCATTAAATTATAACATTTATTGGTGGGTATTGTACACTTAACATCTAGCCAATTTTGTCCAATTTCTAACCGTGTTGTGAACATAAGCAAAGACTCCTCTGAGTTTAGAGGAGCCTTTGCCTAATCTATTTTATTGTGAATTAGGATGGATCAAACAGGGTTCTTGGGTTCAGGTGG
>DMAP01000203.1:1518-3169 GCA_003446975.1 Clostridiales bacterium
TGCTTATCTCCCACTTATAGAAGTGGGAGTTTTAGCACTGTTAGTCATCGGACTATAATCTCATGCCTCCGTTTACACTCAGGTTGTGGCCTGTTATGTAAGCGGAATCATCTGAAGCCAGGAACAAAGCTGCTTTAGCTATATCTTCCGGTTGCCCCAATCTGCCTAACATAGTCTGTGCGGCAAACTTGTCCAAGAGGTCTTGTGGAACTGTCTTAACGATGTCTGTCATGGTATAGCCAGGTGATATGGTATTGCTTCTTACCTGAGCGCCCTTCATGGCAAACTCTTTTGCCCAAGTTTTGGACATGCCGTATAGACCTGCTTTTGTAGCTGCATAGTTTGCTTGCCCGATATTTCCGAATTCGCCTACTACTGATGACATGCTGATGATAGATCCCTTTCCTGCTTCCTGCATCATCGGTCCAATGAGTCTAGTCAGGTTGAATGGACCCTTCAGGTTGACATCCAATACAAGATTCCACATGTCGTCGGTCATTTTTTTTGTTAGAGAGTCTCTTGTGATACCTGCATTATTGACCAATACATCTATTTTTCCATATTTTTCCTTGACATAAGCCACAAATGTTTCACAAGCTGCAACATCCGTCACGTTCAGTTTGTAATGCTCAACGCCTGCATTTTCATATGCTGGCTCTCCCATGTCAACTGCGACAACTCTTGCACCTTCTTGAACAAACAACTCGGAAATGGCTTGGCCTATTCCTCTGGCTCCCCCAGTGACAACCGCTACTTTTCCTTCTAATCTCATACAATACCTCCGTTTTGAATTATTTTAATGCTTCTTCTTTCCGTCAAATTAGATCAATCCTATTGATGCAAGGATGATACCTGCTATTACTGATAAAACCGGTATAGCTGTCGCTACCATGAATATATCCTTGTAGGAATCCTTATGTGTCATCAGTGTAACTGCAAGCAATGTCAAAACAGCGCCGTTATGTGGCAACGTATCAAGACCACCACTGGACAATGATGCGATTCTATGGAATGCCTCTAATGGTATGCCTGAAGATACTGAAAGTTCAACGTATTTTTCACCAAGAGCTGCAAGGGCAATACCCATACCGCCTGATGCTGAACCGGTTGCTCCGGCAAGAATGTTTACGGCAACTGCTTCAGAAATCAATGGATTTCCTTTTATTCCAAGGACGAAATCAGTCAATGTCTGGAATCCAGGTACGGCACGAACAACTGCACCGAATCCAACAGCCGCACTTGTGTTGATGATTGCAATAACAGATCCGGCTGCACCGGCGTTCATTGTTTTAACAAGCTCTGGCAGTCTTCTGAAGTTCAAAGCTACAGCTGCAATGATACCAATCAGCAATGCAACGATGATATTTAGTTTGAAAAAGTTCAAGGTTGCGATGACCAGTACTAAAGGAACAGCTGACAACCAAGGATTTGGCAGGCTGGCAGTATCTATTTCCGCGCCTTTTGTGTCAGGTTCAACATAGTTGACACCAGCTGCTTTGTATTTCTTCTCTTGATAAGTCAACCAAGCCATACCGCCACCAAGCATAATGATTGCACCTACAATACCCATGATCGGGGCTGCAGTTGGTGTTGTTCCGAAATATTGGATTGGAATCAGGTTTTGAATCTGAGGTGATCCCGGAACTGCTGT
>DMAP01000244.1 GCA_003446975.1 Clostridiales bacterium
TAGTGATTATAAGATCAAATTCTCCGGTTTGGATTTTTCGGAAGGGATGATAATTGAAGCTAAAAAAAAGAATCCCGCTATTACGTTTCATCGCATGAATGTGGAAGATCTTGAAGCTGTAACAGAAAAATACGACATCGTCATATGCACCCATTCTTTTCCCTACTATGAAGACCAGGAAAAAGCGATCATGATCATGACCAATATATTGAATAAGGATGGCGTTATGCTACTGGCACAAGCATCCGCCAATAACTTTTACGATAATCTTGCTATGTTGTTTGTAAAAATCACAACCGGCAAGGCCTATTATCTAAGTGTTAAAGAGTTGAGGAGCATATTACCAGTGGACTTGTATTTATCAAAATTAGTCAGAATTCGAACCAAATGGTTTATGCCTTCAATATATCTATTTCTGCTAAAGAAGGTAGTATGATGAATGTACTGTTGATTAGACCAAAACCCAGTAACGAAACAATCGGCTTGCAACACGTGATGATCTGTGAGCCTCTTGAACTGGAATATCTTGCGGGGAATATATCCCATGCTGATGTGAACATCGACATAATCGACATGATTATCGAGCATAAACCGATAGAATACTTTATAAAAAAACATCAACCTGATATTGTGGGTATGACGGGCTACATAACACACGTTAAAATCATCAAGGAATTTAGCCGGCAAATTAAATCCATCAACCCTGGAATTGTGGTGGTAGTCGGCGGCATACATGCCGAAGTTGTTCCTGAGGATTTTGTTTCAACTGATATAGATTTCATAGTGGAAGCAAACCCAATTGACACATTCAATGATATCATCGGTTATGTGAAAGGCAGAACGGGAGATGATATTAGGCATCAGAGACATGTAAGCGGCACTTACCAAATTGGTGAGATCAGTCTGAAGAGGCCAATTTTTGAGTACGCTATGCCGGATCGTTCAAAGGTGGATCGATATAGATCCCGTTATTATTATATGTTTCATAATCCTTGCGCTTTGATGAAAACGTCATTTGGCTGTCCCTACAATTGCAGCTTTTGTTTTTGTAAGGAAATCACAGATGGCAAGTATTATGAAAGAAATCTCGATTCCGTTATAGAGGAGTTGAAAACTATCGAAGAGGAAGAAATTTATATAGTAGATGATGATTTTCTTTACTCAAGGAAAAGACTAATCGATTTCTGTAATAGGTTAGAGGAGATCAACATTCAAAAGAAATATCTGGTCTACGGCAGGGCTGACTTCATTGCCAACAATGAGGATTTAATTGAACGATTGGCAAAAAATGGATTAAGTGCGGTTATCGTTGGGCTTGAATCCTACAGGGATAAGGATTTAGATAATTACAATAAGCATATCAGTATTAAAGAAAATGAAAAAGCAGTGAATGTTTTAAAAAAATTCGGTATCGAGTTATACGCCACGCTTATATTACCAATGGATTTCACAAAAAATGATTTCATAAATCTTGGGTTGTGGATCAAAAAAATGGGAATCATTTTCGTCAATCTTCAGCCGTTGACGCCTCTTCCGGGTACAGATATCTTCAGCGATTATGAAAAAGATCTGATTATAGAGAGAAATGATTTCGAGAAATGGGATTTGGCTCACTTGGCCTTAAAACCAATCCATTTAAGCATCAGAGCCTATTATCTTGAAATCATCAAACTGTATTACAGAATTGTCATGTCACCGACAAGTATCAGGCATATGATTGGGAAGTATGGCTTGAAACAGGTCTTGAAGCTATCCAAAGGCAGCTTGTTTGTCACGGGGCAATATATCTTAAAATTCATCAAAGGATAGAAGGAGATGACTTGATGAAAAAAATCCTACTGATTCAATCTACACCTTATGATGCAAATCATCACCTGATAAAAAAGAGAAAGCTTTATTTTGTTGGTTTGGCGATGCCGCTTTTGGCAGCTTTGACCCCCACTGACTGGGATGTTGAAATCGTTCTGGAAACCATAGAAGACATTCCTTTTGATTCAGATGCCGACATTATCGGAATAGGCGGGATGGGACATGCCATTGTCAGAAGTTTGGATATTGCCAGGGAGTTTAAAAAAAGAGGAAAAACAGTTATCCTTGGAGGGTACATGGCTAGTCTGATGCCGGAAGAGGCAAAAAAGTATTGCCATGCTGTCGTAATTGGAGATGCGGAAAATGTTTGGAACCAAGTTTTGGAAGATTATGAAGCAGGTACGCTAAAGGAATTTTATCAAGATGATCTTCTGGAGTTAAGCACCCCGTTGCCAAGATTTGATCTCATACTCAGTAAGAATATCGGTGATTTTCTTCCGGTTCAAGCGGGTAGAGGATGCCCAAACTCTTGTAGTTTTTGTTCTGTTGCCTGCCTATATAAAAATCGATATGTAAGAAGAGAGATACCAGAGGTCATACGCGATATTAAACAGATCAAAGACTTGGGGTTTGATAAATTCCTGCTGCTGGATGACAATATATTGTCGGATAGGGATTATATGGTCGAGCTCTGCGGAGAAATTAAGAAGCTGGATATGCACTGGTTGTCGCAATGTGCCATAGACATAGGCAAAGACAATGAACTGTTGACCCTAGTGGCAAAAAGTGGCTGCATTGCTTTAAGTTTTGGTATTGAGAGCATTACACAGGAAAGCTTGGAGTATATGAATAAATCCTGGGCAAGAGTGGATGAATACAGCGACTTGATTAAGAATATTCAAAAGCATGGCATTGATGTATCAACAGAGATGGTTGTTGGCGCTGATGGCGACTCGTTGGAATCCATAGCTAAGACAGCAGAATTCATCAAGGTGAACAAAATTGTTGTGCCACGTTTTTATATTTTGACACCAATACCTGGAACAGTCTTTTATGACGAGTTGAAAGCGCAAGGGCGCATATATAAAGAAGATATATACAAATATAATGGCACTGAGGCAGTTCATATACCTAAGCAAATGAGACCGGAGGAACTGACAGCGGCATATTGGAAATTGTATAATCAGGTTTTTTCTTATGGGTCTATATTAAGCCGGACTGTTTTCAGAAAGGATTTTTTCACAGGCGTCAATAAGTACCTATTCTATTTAGGCGTAAATTGAACTTTTTAA
>DMAP01000321.1 GCA_003446975.1 Clostridiales bacterium
CTATGGCAACGCCAATGAGTGAGCCAAGCGACACAGTCCTGGTTATTATTGCGATAAGCAAACCTACTGTAAAGCATATCAACGATACCAGAGGATTAATCAGCAGCATAACACCTATAGAGGTGGCTATGCCCTTGCCTCCTTTGAATTTCAATGTGACAGGCCAGTTATGACCTGCTATGACTGAGATACCTGCGATATATCCTCCAAACTCAAGATTCAATTGACGACCAATATACACTGCGGCAATACCTTTGAAAACATCCAGTAAAAAAACCAGAATACCGATTTTGGCTCCAAATGCCCTCAAAGCGTTTGTGGCGCCCGCATTGCCACTTCCGTAATTCCTGACATCTTTTTTGAGAAATATCTTGCCAATCAAATAAGCGTTCGAAATATTCCCAATCATATACCCGATAACTGCGACAACAAATAATCTCATTCGACACCTCAACATCTAATATTAATGTAATATATGATCTTATCTAATTACTCTCTGTTTTTCATCTCGATAACCAGCGGTGTTCCCTTGAATAGGAAATTATCCCGGATGGTATTTTCAATATATCGTATATAGGAGAAATGCATTAAATCCTTATTGTTCACGAACATCACGAATTTGGGCGGACCAACACTGACCTGTGACAGGTAATATATTTTCAATTTTTTGCCTTTTACCGATCTTGGTTGATTCATCAGCACCGCTTTATTGATCACATCATTCAAAACCCCTGTTGATATTCTAAGATTTCTAAACTCATTGACCTCGATAATCTCTTCTAACACCTTGTCCACTCTTTGCCCCAACATTGCTGAGATGGGTATGATAGGCGCATATGTCATAAATGCCAAACTGTTTCTAACCTCATCGACAAATTTCTGATAGGTCTTGTTGTCTTTTTCAATCAAGTCCCATTTATTGATTAGGACAATTATACTTTTCCCATTATCGTGCGCAAATCCGGCGATTTTTGTATCCTGTTCAGTCACACCTTCATTGACATCAATCACCATTAGGCATATATCAGCACGTTCCACCGCGGCAAAAGATCTCACGACACTATATCTTTCTATATTTTCGAATATTTTCTTTCTTTTTCTTATACCTGCTGTATCGATAAAAACAAATTTATTGTCGCCTTTTTCGAAAAAAGTATCAACAGCATCTCTGGTGGTACCTGGTATATCACTAACAATAACTCTTTCCTGACCCAATATTTTATTGATAAGTGATGATTTCCCCACATTTGGCTTTCCGATTACAGCAACTTTTATCCAATCTGAATCATATTCCCTTTGGCTATCTTCCGGAAAGTTTTTTACGATATCATCCAACAGGTCCCCCAATCCAAGGGCCTCAGTGGATGATATGGAGATGGGTTCTCCAAGACCTAGCTCGTAAAAATCAAACATATTGTTGTTGTCCACATAAAAATCCATTTTATTGCAAACCAACAATACCTTTTTTTGTGATTTTCTCAATATTTCAGCTACATCCTTGTCATTTGCTGTCAGGCCATTTTTGCCATCCACAATGAACAGGATCACATCGGCAGTTTCAATTGCTATTTCCGCCTGTCTCTTCATCTGTTTTAGGATGATATCATCACTTTTGGGTTCAATACCACCAGTGTCTATTAAGGTAAAATGATTATCCAGCCATTCACACTCCGCATAAATTCTATCTCTTGTCACGCCAGGGGTATCTTCTGTTATAGCTATCCGCTTCCCTGCTATTCTGTTAAATAAAGTTGATTTTCCCACATTCGGTCTTCCAACTATTGCTACGATCGGTCTTCCCATTTTTCACTCTCCAATGATTTCTCTTACAAATTTATGACCATTTACTTCTATAGGTTTTACTGAAATGCCTAGACTCTTTTCCAAATCTATCAGTGTTATATCATCCAAAAAAACATTCTCATCTTTCTTCAACATATTGTCGGGTATCAGCACATTGGATCCCAATCTGTCTTTTGTCTGGTTTATAATATCCGTTGCGGTAATTAATCCGGAAACATTAACATCACGTCCAAAAAAATCATTCTTGATTTCAATGACTTCTATGCTGATCCCTTTAAAATAATCGCATATTTTAGCGGTGATCTCGCACATAAAATCATAGGCTAGCGAGCCTGTCAATACAGTCAGTCTTTTTTCTATTCTTTTTTTCTTAATTTTCCTCAGTTCTTCATCAACTTCTCTTTCAAAAACCCTGACCATGCCAACGCCATTATCCAACACGTGAAAATCTTCATATTCCATATAATCCGGTAATTCTAAATCTCCCTTGATATAGAACTCATCGCTAAGATATACAAACCTTGTTCCTTTTTCCTCTAGAAATCTAATCTGCATTTCATTGATTAATCGAATGCTCTCTCTGCACTCAACTTTTGTCAAACCTCTGATTCCCGGCAATCCTTGTCTGTGCCTTGTTATTCCTACAGGCACCACAGCAGCGGATCTTATCACAGGAAACAGATTAAAGAGGTCAAGAACTGTTTTGGATAGTTCAGATTTGTCATTATATTCCGGCACCAACACGATCTGGCAGTCTATCTCAATCCTCGTATCTCTAAATTTTTCAAATGTCTTCATGAGCTTATCCGCATTTTTGTTGTTCAGCATCAATCTTCTCAACGCCGGATTGGTGGTATGCACGGATACTTTTATGGGGCTGATGCCATATTCGATTATCTTGTCAATTTCATGGTCTGACATATTGGTCAATGTGAGATAGTTCCCCATAAGAAAAGATAATCTGGAGTCGTCATCTTTCAGATACAATGACTTTCTCATGTTTTTAGGCAACTGGTCGATAAAACAAAAGATACATTTGTTCCGGCAAGTTTTAACCTCATCCATCAGTGCATTTTCGTAGATGATTCCTAGCGTCTCATCCATTTCCTTGTCGATTTCAAAAATCCAAGTTTCACCTGTCTTTTTTTCTATCTCCAATTCCAGTTGTTCAGCGGTCTCCAGAAATCTATACTCGATACAATCGTTTATTTTAATGCCATCAATGCTGATTAGAAAGTCGCCCTTTTCAATTTCAAGCTCCTCTGCAATGCTGCCTTTAACAATATCTATGATTAAATTTTTATCCATTCTATCTCCTGGTAGTTTTTATGCAATATAATTATAACATATTAATCCATTGTGTAAGTAAAATAAGCCGATTATACCGGCTTAAGTGGTATGATAACCGTAAATGTGGAACCAACGTCCACTTCGCTTTCCACCTTGATGACACCATCAAAGTTTTTCACTATGTGCTTTACTATGGCCAAACCAAGACCTGTTCCACCTTCAGCCCTGCTTCTAGACTTATCCGTCCTGTAGAATCTCTCAAATAATCTATCGATGTGCTTCTTTTCAATACCGATGCCATTATCTGCAACGGCTATGATGACTTTGTCTGTATCTCCAGACGTTCTTATTTCAACAGTTCCACCTGGATTGGTGTACTTTATGGCATTGTCTATCAGATTGATTATCATCTGTTTAAACCTGTTCTTATCCCCTTCTATATTCACATCATTGCCGTATGAGCAACTCAGGTGAATATTTTTTTCAGAGGATATTGTAGCCATTATTTCTATGACTTCGTTGATTATATCATTGACGGAGAAGGGCTCTGCACGACCTTTGTTGTTCTCAACATCTGACAATAACAGCAAATCATTTATCAGGTCTGTTAATCGATCAGCTTCAATCTCAATTATTTCCAAAAACCTTTGCTTTGTGTCATGATCCAATTCTTCTCTATCTTTAAGCAACTCTATATATCCCTTTATTGAGGTCAAGGGTGTTTTTAGCTCATGTGTGACATTGGTGACAAAATCTTTTCTTATTCTCTCTAT
>DMAP01000267.1 GCA_003446975.1 Clostridiales bacterium
CTTTTTTTCTATCGTAGAATTTCATATGATGAAATATTTTTCTATCAAAAGGTTCATATAGAACTCATTTTTAATTATTTGCTTTGGCTTTAATGACAATCATGCTCGTTTCATAAGTCATACAATTAAACGACCGTTATCTTAATGGCCATTACAAAAATACAATATATTTGAATATATCGGTATTATTTGTAAATATATTTATCTTTTTGACAAGGCTCTATCCCGATAAATTCTTACTTTTACTGAAGCATTTTGAAGTGCTACTACAAGCGGCAGTTGACTCAAGTAACTTAAAAAATGATGACAATTAAACAGATTACAGAAGAGAAGAAACAGTTTCTTGACTTGTTGCTCCTGGGCGACGAGCAGGAAAGCATGATTGACCGTTATCTGGATGAGGGTGATCTCTTCGCATTGTACGATGATGATCATCTGAAGGCTGTCTGTGTGGTCACTCAGGTGGACAGCCTCATCTGCGAACTGAAGAACATTGCCGTTTATGAGCAGTTTCAGGGGCATGGATACGGGACCGCATTGATTGGATATATCTCTGAGCACTACAGGAATCGGTATGAGACGATGCTTGTTGGCACCGGTGAAACACCCTCCATCATGTCGTTCTACCGAAAGTGCGGCTTTGAGCCCTCTCACAGGATCCCGCACTTCTTTACCGACAATTACGACCATCCGATGTTTGAAGAGGGCGTTCAACTGGTTGACATGGTTTACCTGAAGAAACAGTTACGATGACCCACAGCAGACTTGAGGTTCATTATGAAGCCCCTGTAAGCTGATATTCTTGATGTTGAGATGAACCGATTTTTATTTGCTAAAAAGCTGCTCAAAAAAATGCTTCTTTATTCAGCGTAAGATATTTGGTACACCTACCTGATGCCATATTTTGCCAATATCTGCATGACCGGTTCTTCTATAGAGCGGCTCCACAATGAATAACCATAATCATTGGGATGGATACCGTCGACCGATGTTTCATGGTTGTCAGATGCATTTGGTGTGATCAAATAGACATCATTGAACCTCTCTTTCTCCTTGCCGTTTTTAAGCTCGTGGAAGATCTCCTCAACTGCCTCTGCTTTTGCTGTTTCCCTCTCATCCACCACCCTATCCAGATTCCTCTTCTCACGGTAGATTGTCCGTTGGAAAATGAGCGGTTTATTGGGATGTGCCTTGATTAGTCGATCTATGAACGGCAACAAACGTTCACGGATCAATGCTGCATCGGGATTGGAGAAAGTGTCGAAAATGAAAGCATCGGTCTCAAGTTCCTCGAGAACAGTCGTGTAATAGGGCTGCATCATGCATCGTCCGCTTGCTGCTATCGAAACAATCTGTAAACCGGTGTGGCGCATGAACTGCATGGGCCAGCTCATACCGGCACGAGTGGTGCTAACTCCCTGGGTGAACGATGAGCCGTACACTGCAATGCGATGACGGAAGTTGGATTCAATCGGCTCTATATAAGCATCGTTGTCAATCCCTATCTTGCAGGTGTGAATCTCGGAGTACATGGGCAAGTAAAGCATGAAATCGTGTGCTGTTCCATCCATGTTTTCAATGAGGGTGAATGTGTCTTCCTTTCCTTCCTGATAATTCCTGTTTGCACCGCTGGCTGCATATTGCCATTCGCCACGTTCGTTTTTAAAGTAAAGGTCGTATCCCCTGAATGCGATTGGCATTGTGGAGACCGTGTTGTAGACATATCCCCAATTGGTGGACATGGTTATTTTCGTGGTGTTGCTTTTAAAGAGCACCGACATCCCCACCGGACATCGTACCTGCCGGTTTTCAGTCGTATTGAATCCCTTGAATACCAAAGTGTCTATGCGATGATAAGGGTTGGGGGTGTCAGGGAAAGGTTTGCCAATAAGATTCAGTTCACTGGCATCGGTGTACTTGATCTCCTGACTCTTAATTGAGAGAATCGCAGCAAATAGTAGTACGGAAAGGATAATCTTTTTCATTTGATTCATAATTTAGCAATCAAAGGTATCACATGGAACTCGCTCTTAATCAACTGCTTTGGCAACAATGATGATCATGCTCGTTTCATAGAGAATTGATGATACCACAAAGTTACGATTTCTCATCGGCATTTGTTCAAGGTTGAAAGGAAAAGCAATGGTTGTAGTGAGAGGTATAAAAAGATGCCGGATTAATTACCTTGAAAGTGAAATCCTCTGATTTGGAAGATTCCAGCATTGCTATACAATCGGGTGGTCAAATTAAAATGTGTCAGGTATTATTTACACTACCTTAACAACAATAACTATTGAATGATATTGATAATGTTTTTCTCAAAAGGATCAATAATAATTGAGAATAAATTCATTAAACTATGTAATATAGCGACTGTCCAATAAGGCCTATTCTCAATTCTGATGATATATGTAAACATCAACAACGCACCGATAAAGAAGTTATAAACAATATATGATAAACTATAAAAATGGATCAAGCCGAATACTGCTGCACTTAATAAGACAATAAAAAACTTATTTTGATTTAACCAGCCAATTATTGATAATAATTTATATACCCACTTTTGAAAAATCAGTGTTTCAATTAGAGGTGCCAGAATAACCACTTCTAATACTTTCCTACCCAATCCGGCGCTCATTATTGTTTCATTTGGTGTAGGAGAAAATAAGATGTCAAATTTTTCCAGAAAGTAATAATAAACAGGACTCCATATGACATAAAACACTAAGAATGATATAAATAGATATAACACAAAAACAAAAGAATTGCTTTTCCTTAGTAATGTGAGTATTTTATTCATATGGCGTTATTCAATTTATTTTATCTCTTTGTCCATAAATAAATTAGGAATGAGACAAAAGCTCCGGACAATGTGGCAATTATTTTATACATAACATAATTATCCGCCCAATTTCCTCGGAACAGTAAAATACTTATCAGTACTCCCAAAGCAT
>DMAP01000157.1 GCA_003446975.1 Clostridiales bacterium
TAAACTAATAGAAACGCCCAGATTATTTGACTATTCCATTAACAGACAAGGAGTCCATAAAAATATCGAACAATTGCATTTTTGCATAGGTGTCCAAGGTTTTGAAAGGAACAGCCCTTATTATTACTCGACAAATATATTGAACAATGTTCTAGGGGGCAGCATGAGTTCCAGACTGTTCCAGAATATCAGAGAAAAAAGCGGTCTGGTTTATAGTGTCTACTCTTTCCATTCCAGCTACAAAACCACCGGTTTGTTTGGAATCTATTCAGCACTAAAAGAAGACAATGCTGAAGAGGTGTTGCAGCAGATTAGAGATGAGATAAACAGCTTGAGAAAAGGAAGCATCACAGTAGCTGAATTCGAGAGAGCAAAATCTCAAATTAAGGGCAACTATATCCTTAGTCTTGAAAACACATCGAACAGAATGACTGTGTTGGGAAGACGGGAATTATTCTACAATGAGACAATACAACCGGAAGATATCATTCCTAAAATAGAAAAAGTTGTCTATGAAGATGTAATAGAAGTTTCGAAAATACTATTTAAAGACAGTGACTTTAATATTGCATTCACCGGTAATATTGAAGATAATAAAGGGATAGACAGTTTATTTAAAATGTATTGAGGAGGATAGGCATGTTTGTTAAGATTCTGAAAAACAATGATTTCGATTTACCTAGATATGAGACAGAAGGATCCTCGGGCATGGATTTGAGAGCTAATGTGGATACCGTTATTGTATTAAAACCATATGAAAGGTATCTGGTTCCTACTGGTATCTCTATTGAGATACCTCGGGGATATGAAGCCCAGATCAGAGCAAGAAGCGGCTTGGCTATCAAACATGGCATAAGCTTGGTCAATGGTATTGGTACAATAGACAGCGACTACAGAGGTGAGATAAAGGTCATTCTAATCAATCTGGGTAGTGAGGATTTTGAGATAAAAAAAGGCGATCGCATAGCCCAGATGATATTCGCCAAAGTTGAAATGGCTGAAGTTAGAGAGGTAAAAGTCATTGAGTCATCTGAAAGAGGGTCGGGTGGATTTGGGCACACAGGCATGAATTGATATTCATCTGATGTTTGTGATATAATCAGACAGGAGGGTTTATGACATTAATTGAGGGAATTGTTTTAGGCGTGGTTCAGGGATTGACGGAGTTTTTACCAATCAGCAGCTCAGGGCATCTGGCTATACTGAGTCAGTTATTTGGCATACAGGAAGGAAATCTTTTTTATAGCATTATGTTGCATTTCAGTACTTTGATTGCAGTCATCATTTATTTTCGCAAGGACATCATCAGATTGTTTTTCGCATTATACAGTCTTGTCAAAAAAATTGCAGCAAGAAAACAACTTAAGTTTGACCTCTACGAAAGGCTGGTTCTACTGATTATTGCTGGTACAATCCCAACTGTTATCATTGGATTGGGTTTCGGAGATCTATTCGAGTTTTTATATACCGATTTGAAATTCGTAGGTTATGCCTTGATTTTGACCGGCATACTACTGTTGTTCTCTGAAAAGATCGGGAAAAGAAGTCTTGATCTTTCGAAGGTCTCTTATCCAAAAGCAATGATAATCGGCGTCTTTCAGGGTTTAGCCATAGCACCGGGAATTTCCAGATCCGGATCAACTATTGTAGGGGCTTTGTTTGTTGGACTTAATAGAGAAGAAGCTGCAAGGTTTTCATTCTTGCTGTCTATTCCCGCGATTTTCGGAGCAACACTATTGGAGGTTTTTTCGATTGACTCAGCCAATGTTGCTTTTGATGCCAGTCTAATTGCTGGCATGTTGTGCGCTTTTACAGCAGGTATTTTTTCTATCGGTATTCTTATGAATCTGATCAAAAAAGGCAAGCTATATTATTTTTCAATCTATGTATTCATCCTGGGATTATTTACAATCCTAATTCTATAATCGAATCACTTCAATAAGAAGGTGAGATATTGAGCAATAAGACAGGTAAAACCACAAAAGGGAAAATTATAAAAGGAAAAACAACGAAAAACAGTAAAAGAAAACCAATAGGGAAATCGCCAAGGATAAATGACCGATTGCTGAATGAGGTAAAAGGTGTTGTTTATATTGTCATAGCCTTGCTGTTTTTTGCATCCAGACGGTATGAGACAGGTCTGATATTCGGCTATCTGACCCGCTTTTTGAAGGTCTTGTTTGGAAAAGGCTACATGTTGGTTCCATATCTGTTTCTAGTGATAGGATTACTTTATTTTGTCAATTATATAAAAGGACAGAAGGCATCCAATGTCAAATTTGCCATAGTCATTTTTATTAGCATCATTTCCATACTAACAATCACTGACAAGGTTGTCTTGGAATCAAATATTTTTTCGCTACGCGACATAAGAGCTGTTGGTGACTATTTTATCCAAAGCAGCCTGGGGGTCCAGACCTCAGGTGGGGGTCTGATCGGCGGCTCCATCTCCTATGTGCTGGTTTTTCTTTTTGGCAGGATTGGTGCATTGATTGTCAACACTGCGTTGATCCTTATATGTCTTATACTGATTACGCAAAAGAGCGCTTATATGGTTTCCAGTAACTTCTTCAATAGATTGAGGAGTATTATTCAGACTCTTTTCAGATCAGTCTATGAGTTTGTATTCATCGAAGATAAGGGTGAAAAACGGAAACAGAAAAAGAAATCTATTGAGAATGAGCCTGATACAAACCAAATTAAAGACTACTCATATAATGACTATAAAATAAAAGGCGAAGTGAACAAACAAAGGGTTTTTGACATGGAACTGTCATCAAAAAAACCATTGGAGCAGTCAAAGTCTGAGGATTTCAAGACCAAAAAAACTGATGATGGTGTGTCACAAACCAAGATTGAAAAACCGGACAAAACAACAAAACAAAAGGATGATATGCTGGAAGAAACCAAGTTGAAGGTTAGCATGCAGTCCAAAAATGACGCTTACAGATTGCCGGATATTACTCTACTCGACGATAATGTAAAGAACAACATAACAAATGAGAAGAGAGAAGCCATTGAGAGCGCTGATATTCTATTGAATACCTTGAAAAGCTTTGGAATAGACTGTAAACTGGTTCAAATCAACAGAGGACCCACTATCACAAGATATGAACTGCAGCCTGCACCAGGAGTCAAAGTCAGCAGAATTACAAATCTATCCAAGGATATCGCTTTAAATCTTGCCAAATCCGATGTCCGAATAGAAGCGCCAATACCGGGGAAAGCAGCAGTTGGAATCGAGGTGCCCAACAACAACAAATCCGATGTCTTTTTGAAAGAACTGATTATCTCAAAAGAATACAAAGACAATACAATTTCTATTCCTTTTGCCATAGGAAAGGATATAGCTGGGAAAAACATGGTGGCTGACATTGCAAGCATGCCTCACCTTTTGATAGCAGGTGCAACAGGATCCGGGAAGAGCGTATGCATCAATGCTTTGCTGATGAGCATATTGTTTAGAGCCAAACCAGATGACATCAAGCTGATTCTCATTGACCCAAAAGTCGTTGAGTTGAACATATACAACGGACTTCCCCATTTGCTGATTCCGGTAGTGACAGATCCAAGAAAAGCAGCCAATGCGTTGGGTTGGGCTGTTCAAGAAATGTCCAACAGATATGAGGTATTTGCCACAAATGGCGTCAGGGACATCACGTCCTACAACAATAAAAAGATAATAGAGAATAAAAGAGAAGAAATCATACCTAAGATAGTGATCGTGATCGATGAGTTGGCAGATCTGATGATGGTAGCGGCTGGAGAAGTCGAGGATAGCATCACCAGGCTGGCACAATTGGCCAGAGCTGCTGGAATACACTTGGTCATAGCGACCCAAAGACCCTCTGTAGATGTCATAACAGGGACCATTAAAGCCAATATTTCATCAAGGATTGCTTTTTCGGTATCTTCATACATTGACTCTAGAACAATATTGGATTCAAGCGGTGCGGAAAAACTGCTCGGGAAGGGTGATTTGCTCTATCATCCTGTTGGTACCAACAAACATATCAGAATCCAAGGTGTTTTTGTCAGCGATGAAGAGGTAAGACGTATAATAGATTTCATAAAGAACCAAAAATACACAATCGAAGAAAATGAAGTGGAAGATGAAATAATAAATGTTCAGCTCAACAAGGACAACGATTACGACGAATATCTCCAAAGAGCGGCTGAACTGGTGGTTATGGAAGGCCAAGCATCTGTGTCATATATGCAGAGAAAATTAAAGGTGGGCTATTCCAGGGCTGCTCGCATAATAGACCAGTTGGAGGAAGTTGGCATTGTAGGTCCCCATGAGGGCAGCAAACCGAGAAAAGTGTTGATGGATGCGGCTGAACTGGAAGAGATTAATTTTTAGGAGATATATGGAAAAAATACATATTGTAACTTTAGGATGTTCCAAAAACACGGTTGACACCGAGTATATGCTTGGACTCCTTCAATCAAAATATACAATAACATCAAACATAGAGGACAGCGATATTGTTATCATCAACACCTGTACCTTTATCAACGATGCGAAAGAAGAGTCCATCTCATCTATATTCGAAGCGGTGTCTTTGAAAAAGGAAGGCATAATAAAAAAAATCGTATTGGCAGGTTGCCTGTCCCAACGTTATGCGGAAGAGCTGGTCTTGGAGATACCCGAAATCGATATGTTCATCGGCACATCCAATTATGATGAAATCATTGACCTATTGGATAAAGATTCCAAAGTCCATATTGAAGATCCATCCCGTGAGATAGCCGAACACATTCCACGGGTCCTGACAGAAAGCGACTACTATGCTTATGTCAAGGTATCGGAGGGATGTGATAACCGATGTACCTACTGTGTCATTCCAAAAGTCAGAGGCAAGCATCGGAGCAGAAGGATTGAAGATATTCTGGAAGAAGTGACCACCCTAACAGAGCAGGGCATCACTGAAATAATAATAATAGCCCAGGATACGAGCAAGTATGGCATTGATCTTTATGGCAAAAAAATGTTGAGTGAACTATTGAATGAGATCTCAAAAATAGAAGGCGTCAAATGGATCAGAGTGCACTATATTTATCCGGAGGATTTTGATAATGCGCTACTGGATGAGTTCGCATCCAATAAAAAACTTCTGAATTACTTTGAGATACCGATACAGCACATCAATGACACCGTATTGAAAAGGATGAACCGAAAGACAAATAAGGCTCAAATCATGAATCTGATTGATAAAATCAGAAACAGGATGCCCGATGCCATTATCAGAACAACGCTAATTGTTGGGTTCCCGGGAGAAACTGAGGAACAATATATGGAGTTGAGGCAATTTGTGGAAGACTATCAATTTGACAGACTGGGTGTCTTCGCTTATTCTGAAGAAGAGGACACACCTGCCTATAAGCTTCCTGGGAAAATACCTGAAGAAATAAAAGAGAAGAGAAGAGAAGAAGTGATGCTGATACAACAAGCCATCACCTTCAATAAAAATAAAAAACTGATAGGTGTTGGCATCGAATGCATCGTGGATTCGCTTACTGATGAAAACCAATATATAGGGCGTACATATATGGATTCGCCGGATATTGACGGTGTCATCTACTTTGAGAGCACAGAGAATCTGAAACCTGGCGATGTTATCCATGTAAGTATTATCGACTATATGGAATATGATCTGATAGGAGTATACAATGAATCTTCCAAATAAACTGACCGTTATAAGAGTTTTGTTTATCCCGTTCTTTATGTTTTTTATTATGAACGACAGCATCAATTATGCACCAACACTTGCACTTGTTATTTACGTTGTCGCTTCATTGACCGATACATTGGATGGCTATATCGCCAGAAAATATAACCTGATTACCGATTTTGGCAAGTTTATGGATCCATTGGCGGATAAGCTCCTTGTCACTGCCTCATTGATCTGTCTCGTGGAGCTTGGTTTCATAAGCTCTTGGATAGCGATGATTATCATCGCCAGAGAATTGATCATAACAGGGTTCAGAACATTAGCTGCGTCCAAGGGAGTCACCCTGGCGGCCAACAATTGGGGAAAATTGAAAACAATTTTTCAAATGATAACCATCATTTTGGTGTTGATACTCAACACCGGGTTGCCATTTGACTTATGGTTGGCGACAACAGTATTGTGGGCCATAACAGTTATATTGACGCTGGTATCCGGCACCATTTATATTTGGGAGAACAAATCTGTACTGAAGTAATATTTGACATCAGCTTCAATATACTCTATAATTAAGAGAACAAATGTTCTAAATCATAAAAGGCGGTAAAAAAATGGAAAAAGAAAAAGCTCTCGACTTAGCAATTGTTCAAATTGAAAGACAGTTTGGAAAAGGATCCATTATGAGATTAGGCGAAGATAGCGTTTTGAATGTAGAGGCCATCTCTACCGGTGCTTTGCCTTTAGATATTGCATTGGGAATAGGCGGTCTACCAAAAGGTAGAATCGTTGAAATATTCGGGCCGGAATCGTCCGGTAAGACAACTGTGGCATTGCATGTCATCGCCGAATCTCAGAAAAATGGCGGTATTGCAGCTTTTATTGATGCAGAGAATGCCCTTGATCCGGCATATGCAAAGAATCTTGGCGTAAAAATCGATGACCTGATTGTATCCCAACCTGACACAGGTGAACAGGCTTTGGAAATCGCAGAAGCTCTTGTAAGAAGCAACGCGGTTGATATTATAGTCATTGACTCTGTAGCGGCTTTGGTACCAAGAGCAGAACTTGAGGGGGAGATGGGGGACAGTCATATGGGACTTCAGGCAAGATTGATGTCCCAAGCTTTGAGAAAGCTCTCAGGGGCGATTAAAAAGTCCAATACCAGTGTTATTTTCATCAATCAACTAAGAGAAAAGATTGGAGTCATGTTTGGAAATCCTGAAACAACAACAGGTGGACGTGCCTTGAAATTTTATGCATCTGTGAGACTGGATGTGAGAAGAACAGAGACTTTGAAAAAGGGCACTGAAATGGTTGGTAGCAGAACAAAAATAAAAGTTGTCAAGAATAAAGTCGCTTCACCTTTTAAAACGGCTGAATTCGATATTATTTATGGAAAGGGAATTTCCAATGAAGGTTGTATATTGGATCTTGGGGTGGAGAACGACCTTGTAAACAAATCGGGCGCCTGGTATAGTTATGGAGAAACAAGATTGGGGCAGGGAAGAGAAAACTCAAAAGAGTTTCTGGAAGCATCCCCGGAGTTGACCAAAGAAATAGAAATGAAAATAAGAGAAAAATTGGGCTTTGGCCTCAAGAAAAAACAACAAGTAGACAAAGAAGAGCAGTAATGCTCTTTTTTCGCGTTTGGATTCATATTTCGTATGAAAACAGGAAAATCAAATTTCTTGACACAAAGTTAAAAAAATACTAAAATGTCTATATGGTTTCTCAAAGAATGAGTTCTATTAATTTGAATAGATTTGTATCTTGATAACTGAATACTAGGAGGTGACAATTTGTT
>DMAP01000088.1 GCA_003446975.1 Clostridiales bacterium
TAACCTGGTTCAAGAACCAGGTTATGAGAGTCCTTACAGCATCTTCCCTATCGACAAAATAATCTTCTAATAGGTCATATAGATTCATGGTCCTGTACCTTCCTAGTTGTTCACAATATTCTACTAAGGTACAGAACTTCCACATTTGTCATGAAAGTGCTCTCTAATGATGGCAACAGTTGTCGATTCATTATTTGATCAACATTTGTGTTACCATCATTAGAATTCTCCTGTCAGGTTACATCAGGATCTTTTTTGCTAAGTACTGAAACCACCTCACTAATAATTGATATACCCTCATCAACTGATATTTTTAACACTTCAACGATCTTCTTCTTTTGAGTTTCACCTTTGTGATAACCAGCTTCATCACTATACACCTCATCATTTGTTATGAGATGCCAGATAATTGTTACAATCTTTCTGGCCAAAGCAATAATTGCCTTCTGAAACCCAATCGTCTTTATCTTCCGACTGAAAAACATCTTAAAGTTACTATTTTTTGTCCTTGCAGCAGCTTGAGCAACTTGGGTAAGTATCCATCTAGCTACTTTTGAACCTCTTTTAGTGATCCTTCCATTGTAGTATTTATCTGCAGACTGATACACGTTTGGCACAACTCCTAACCAGGAAGCAAGTTTGTCTCCAGAAGAAAAATCACGGAAATCACCAATTTCAGCTATAAGTGTCGCAGCGCTTAACTCACCGATACCAGGGCAAGAGGTCAGTATATCCATTTCACGTTTGTGGTACTTGTAAACATAACTAAATATGTAATTCTCAAGAACACTTATTTGTGCATCAATATTTCCAATAACTTCCAGACATGATTTAAGCCTTATCAGCACTGATTGAGGAATCTCATTCTTGAAGACATCTCTTATTTGTTCTGCTTTTTTACGAACGGTGTGTGTAAGACCGTTTAATATATTCTCGATGCTCTGTCCAGCACATATTCCTGATAGGATCTTTCTGCCATTCTTACCAAAAATATCTGTCAGAACATCGTTGAGATGTAACATCTGAGAAGAGAGAATGGAACTTGCCTGGTTCTTTATATCTGTTCTTTTTTGCACAAGCTTGAAACGAAGACGAACTAATGACCTGAATTGACGATGTTCAGGAGGGAATATTCGTGACGGTTTTATCATACCATTTAAAGCTAGCTGAGCAATGAATTCAGAATCTATCTTGTCTGTTTTCTTATGGGTGAATGCCTTCATATCACGTGCATTTCCAACTATCACACACACATAATTGACCAATGTATCATAAATCGGAACCCAAAAATCACTTGTAGATTCACATGCAACAACATTGCATCGTTCACTTATCACCCAGGATTTAAGAGCAAGGATGCCTTCATCGTCCCTCTCAAAACGTTTCTGTTCCTTTTCACCTGTTCGACTGAGAGTTGTGGCTATCACAAAATGTTTATGGATATCTAAACCACAAGCCTTGTTAATGATTAGTGACATAATAGTATCACCTCTATTTTAAAGGGGCAAGAGAATTGTCTCGAAGGCAATTTGTCATCCGTGATTAAAGTCACATTTAAGCCTTCGATGGCAATTCACTGGTTAGTTTTACAACGGCTTCTTGAGCCGAAATGTGTGCAACCTGTCCTGCCCCAGAAAACAATTGGATCAGATGTTAAAAGAAGGTATCTAAAGAGCACTTTCATTGTTTGTGCCTGATATTTAAAGAATATCATGTGTGTTTTACAGCAAAATGGGGACACTACCGATCCATTATTGCACGCAACAATCCGGCAGTCTCATCAGAAAGAGTTTTTACCTCTTCACGGGTCATTTCTTTAGTTTCCAGCTCAAGTTCATCTACCCTTTCCTTTTCCTTAAGTACGGCGATGCATTTTTCTATCTGCTTCTTTTCATCAGATGATAATGTTTCCTTATTGATCAGGCCCCATACTCTGTCATGAGGTTTGCATTTTTTCCCATTGCAGGCTACTGTCCCCATTATCCGTCTCACCATTCATGATTATACCCTCATATCTAAATGTATTGATGAATATTAGTCTAATATAAAGCCTGTTTCAAAAGTCAGATTATGAGCACTTAGTTATTTCCTGGTTGAAAAATAGCATGAGAAAACATTATTTTGTGAGTCTTCTGTAGTCAATAAAGAAAAAGAAGAGTTTTGAGATATGATCCTTCAATAATTTTCATTTTTTAGTTCCAATGCAGGCATCCGGATATTTTAACTGCGCGAGGAATCAAAATCGAATCCCAGCAGGAAAGTACCTGTCCCGTGGAGATATTCAAGTCCCATTTTCCCCTTTAGATATTCATCGCTTGGCGTGGAAGGTGATGCGAGGACTACATTGCATACTTTATCTACACACTCTACCTCCTTACAGGTCTTCGGTGGCATTACAACTACCAACGGGTTGGTCTTGGCATTCATTCCTTTGAGGACACTGGTGTCGTATATGACAATGTTAGCAATCACGAGTTTATCCTTGCATGCCCTCATTTCCTCGAGTTTAGCCTCATCGTCAAGGTCATGGCCTACAACACGCTCGCCGTGCATGAGGATTATATTTGGGCCCTCTGGCCAGTTGAAGTCCATGTTTGTAGTAAAAGCGAAGACCACATTATTTTTAAGGACGGCCTTGACACCTTTGTTGTCACCCCTGCCAAGTCCCATCAGGGTCATCTCATCAGCTTTCTTCTCAAGTTCCCTGACAATCTCCCGATCCTCTTCATTAAGCAAATAGGTAGTTTCTACACCCTTCATATGGGCAATAACATTTTTTACATTATCAATGATATTCTCATGTTTCATGTATACTCCTTCCTTGGTACTGTATAGTTGAAGCCTTACAGCAATCAAAACCCCTCATACAACTATTGTATGAAGTTGTATTTATGCTTTTGAAACGAGTTCAATAGAAAAAGAAAGTGTTTTCAAAGATGTCCATCACTCTTTATACTGAAATCAAGTTCATCTCTTTTGCTTCCAAGCCCCTTCATTACAGTCTGAAGTTCAAATGATAGAGATCATCGTTAATCTGAAATGTTATCCCTATTTTTTCATTTTAGACATCACATTCTATTGGATTATTCAATAAAGCTTAAGGGTGAAAATAGGTAGTCCTGTTTCCAAATATAAACTATGCAGGGTCAGTATGATCGATCGCTCAATCAGTTCCCCAAGAGAGA
>DMAP01000009.1 GCA_003446975.1 Clostridiales bacterium
AGCCAGCACATTAAAAGCTCAGATAGTATACTGCCTAATAATTAATGATGGGATGTGAGATTAATGGAAAACAATAAAGGTCTAAAGTCATTTTTCATAAGAATGCTCTTCAATTCGAAAATGGCTTCTTCCGGTTTAATTTCCAATGTGTTGAGAACCTCCCTGACAGTACTTGGCATAACAATTGGTGTTGCATCGGTTGTCAGCCTGATGGGCATTGGCGAAGGAGCAAGGATTGCAGTCGTTGAGCAGTTCGAGAGTCTGGGACAGAATGTGATTGTATTAAAGGCTAATAGCGGTGTTTACAGTTTTGCCGCTGACGAGTATAAAGAAATAATGGAAAGGGTGGATGCTATAAAATCTGCCACGCCAGTGACTAATTCGAAGGAATATGTCAGATGGCGACGAACAAGAGGGGATATAGAAATTTTAGGTGTCAACAGCCACTATCCTGAAATCAAAGACCATAATCTCTTGGCGGGGAATTTTTTTACCACACTGCATGTGGATACAAGATCACCGGTATGTGTACTCGGTTACAATGTGGCTGTGTCACTGTTGAATGGCAGAAGTCCAGTTGGCTACACCATAACAATAGACAATCTTAGTTTTACAATTGTTGGTGTATTGGAAGCCAAGGGTGATGGGAAAGCAGAGAATATTGACAATAAAATTGTCATACCATATACCACCGCTATGAGATTGAATGATGTCAGAACAGTGGATGAGATTTGGGGAAAGGCACTGGATGAAAAAGATGCCTCATTGGCCATTGTGCAGCTTGGGAGAATATACAGCAGAAAGATACAAGGAACACCTGCCAGCACAACTAACCCTGATGATGGAGGAGAAATGCCACCTGAGACTAGAGTACCGGACATGCCCATGCCCGAACCTCCGCCGGAAACCCCAGGAAACGACATATTTACCAGAGGAGACGATATCATAACCATAACCAGTCTGAATCAACTTGTTGATGAAGCTAATGATGCGAATCGAATCATGACATTGCTGTTGGGTGGAATCGCTGCAGTTTCACTATTGGTTGGTGGTCTTGGGATCATGAACATCATGTTGGTTGCTGTTAGCGAAAGAACGGGTGAGATTGGTGTTAGAAGAGCTTTGGGAGCAAAAAAAACAGATCTTCTTTTCCAATTCATGCTGGAAGCTTTATATGTCAGTATAATTGGATGCATATTAGGTGTTTTCGCAGGAATTTGGCTGATCAATATATTTAAATCCAACGGATTTGCAGCCGTCATTAGCCTTGAAGCGGTTAGAATCGCATCAGTGGTTGCATTGACCTCAGGCTTGCTGTTTGGCGTATATCCTGCCTACATGGCTTCAAATCTTTCACCTGTTGAGGCGTTAAGGAGACAATAATACAAATTGGATAAAAAAGATAAGAATTTGTAAAGAGTTCTTATCTTTTTGTTAGATTTCAGATATAATGAAATGTACATCAGATAAAGGCAAGGAGTGGGATATGAAAGACATGTTTTGCAAAAGAAGACAAATTCTACATGAACAGCTTGAAGATAACAGCATAGCGATTCTCTTTTCGGGATCCACCGTTCAAAAATCTGCAGATGCGGATTATAAATTCTATACCAACAATCATTTCTTTTATCTCACGGGCATTGAAAGAGAAAATGTGGTTTATCTTTGTGAGAAAAAGAGCAACATGACCAAAGAGACGGTATTCATTAAAAAGCAAAATATAGATCTTGAAAAATGGGTTGGAAGATATCTGACCAAGGATGAGTGCAGGTCCATATCAGGCATATCTGAAATAAGCCACTATGAGGATTTTGACGATTATCTTCTAAAACTGCTCAATAACAGTCACATCAAACATGCTTACCTGGATCTTGAGAATCGAGGTTTTGATGATTATTCCACCATTCCACAAAAATATTCTTCCAGGTTGACAGATAGATATGCTCACATAAGACAGGTGAATCTTCATCCGATTATTTCTGAGATGAGAAGAATAAAAGATGCGTTTGAGATTGAAAAGATTAAAGAATCGATCAAAATAACCAGGGAAGCACTTTCATACATGATTCAAAAAATAACAGCGGGTATGGCAGAGTACGAAATGGAAGCCCATTACAACTACATTTTAAACCTTAATGGAGCTGAACCTTCATTTGAAACAATTGCGGCATCTGGCAGCAATGCAGTTATTTTACATTATGTAAGCAATAATCAAATAGTAAAATCCGGTGATTTGATTCTTTTTGACCTGGGAGTCAACAAAAACAAGTATTGTTCTGATATTACCAGGACTATTCCAGTAAATGGTGTTTTTACAGAGCGTCAGAAAGAGCTCTACCGTATTGTCCTGGAAACCAATAAGAAAGTCATTGATGCCGCAAAGCCCGGTATAACCATCAATGAACTGAACGAGATAGCCAAGTCCACAATCTTTGAAGGACTCATGCATCTTAAGATGATTGATAATAAGGACGAGTTGATCAAGTTCTATTACCATGGCGTATCCCATTATCTCGGTCTGGATGTACATGATGTCGGCGACAGGGAAAAGCCACTGGAGCCAGGTTGCCTAATAACTGTAGAACCGGGTGTATATGTGTGGGACGAAGGTATAGGCATAAGAGTGGAAGATGATATTTTAATTACGGAAAATGGGAACATCAACCTGTCTTCTGAAATACCAAAAGAGATTTATGATATAGAGAAAATGATGAGTAATTAATACTGGAGACTTGCGAATTGCTGATAAAAACCTTGAAAAGAATTATCAAAAAAAAATCTATAGATTTGAACACAATACAATCAACCGTTCTGGAATACATTAGATTTTTCTATAAGGACATAGAGATACCCTTCAATCTTCAGGAACTGATTTATGATTCAGAAGATACCTACAGACTGGAACTGAAAGAAATTTTCAACAGCCTCCCTCCCGGAGAAATAATATATCTTCCAGGAGAAATCTATAAAAATCTAATTCCCACCAATCTAAAGAAAAAACTGGGACAGGTATTCACACCATGTGACACAATAAAGAAAATAGTAGACGATGTACCAATTAAAGACATGTATCTTTCGAATCCTTATATGAAGGTTCTTGATCCAGCCTGTGGCAGTGGCGATTTTTTAATTGAGGTTTTTCGGACAATCATAGAGATTATTGAAC
>DMAP01000159.1 GCA_003446975.1 Clostridiales bacterium
CATAGCTGAACCTAGTAGAGAAGATATTGAGCTACCAATAGAAGAGCACTTAATCGTAGAGTGGTATTCTAAGTAACATGACCACCCTTAACATCAAAAAATTCAAGGGAGGGTTTCTAAGATGATAGAAATTGAAAAACCGAGCATCACCTTAATTGAGAAAAAAGAGAATGGTAAATATGGCAAGATAGTATTAGAACCTCTTGAAAGAGGGTTTGCTACAACACTAGGAAATTCTTTGCGAAGAATTCTATTGTCATCGCTACCGGGAGCAGCAATTACTTCAATCAATATCCAGGGAGTGCTGCATGAATTTTCGACGATGCCTAAGATTAAAGAAGATCTGACAGAAATTATCCTTAACATTAAAAGCATAGCCGCTGTCATGCACACTGAAGAACCTGTGCAGCTTCTGATAGATGTTAGAGGTCCGAGAGAGCTAAAAGCAGGCGATATCATTACAGGTGGAGAAGTGGATATTATCAACAAGGATCTTCATATAGCAACTTTAGAAGAAGGTGCTGAACTCATTGTTGAACTTGAAATGGAAAAAGGTAGAGGATATGTAGGTGCTGATAGAAACAAAAAAGATTCCCACTCGATAGGTGTTATTCCAATTGACTCCATTTACACACCGGTGAAGAAGGTAAATTTCCTGGTAGAGAACACAAGAGTCGGCAACAGGACAGATTATGACAAGCTTACGCTGGAAGTCTGGACCAATGGAACAATAGAACCTGAAGAGGCCGTATCGTTAGGCGCAAAAATATTAAACGAGCATCTGAATCTTTTCATATCGTTGACCAATCACATTGGTGATGTGGAAATAATGGTTGAGAAAGAGGAAGATGAAAAAGAAAAAGTATTGGAAATGACTATAGAAGAACTGGATTTATCTGTCAGATCATATAACTGCCTCAAAAGAGCAGGGATCAATTCTGTTGAAGAGTTAACGCTTAAAACAGAAGATGATATGATGAAGGTAAGAAATCTAGGGAAGAAGTCTTTAGAGGAAGTACAGAAAAAGCTAGCTGAGTTAGGACAATCTTTAAAGGCATCAGATAATTAATCTGTGAAAAAGGAGGGTTAAGTATGGGTAAGCATAGAAAGTTAGGTCGTCAATCTGATCATAGAGTAGCTATGTTGAGAAATATGACAACAAGTATAATTGCACATGGCAGAATCGAGACTACAGAGACAAGAGCAAAAGAACTTAGAAAACTAGCAGATAAAATGATAACTCTTGGCAAAAGAGGCGATCTTCATGCCAGAAGACAAGCTCTTTCTTTCATATATGATAAAAATGTGGTAGCAAAGCTTTTTGAAGAGATTGCTCCTAAATATGAAGGTAGAAACGGTGGCTATACAAGAATACTCAAATTAGGACCACGTAGAGGCGATGGCGCTGAAATGGTAATAATCGAATTGGTTTAATCAGCAAGGATTAAGCAGCACGCGCGTCTGCTTAATCCTTTACCTATTGTAAGTGATAAGCGAAAGAAAACAAGCATTGTTTGTGTTTTATCGCGTGTTACTTATTCAGATCATTTTAAACAGAATGGAGACGGATAAATTTATGGATCCAATAATAAAAATAACCAATGTAAGTTTTCAATACAGCCAGGAAGAGAAAAATGCACTAAACGGGGTCAGCCTAGATATTCATCCAGGCGAATTTGTAGCTATATTAGGGCATAACGGATCAGGCAAATCGACTTTGGCAAAATTGATTAATTCGCTGCTGCTTCCAACTGAAGGTGAGATCATTGTCAATGGAATGAATACCAAAGATGATAGTATGCTTTGGAACATACGACAAACGGCAGGCATGGTATTTCAGAATCCTGACAATCAGCTTGTTGCGACTATTGTTGAAGAAGATGTGGCTTTCGGACCTGAAAACCAAGGTGTAGATCCACTGGAGATACGAAAAAGAGTAGACGACTCCCTGAAAGCGGTAGACATGTATGATTACAGAAAACGTCCACCCCATTTGCTTTCCGGTGGGCAAAAGCAGAGAATAGCCATAGCAGGTGTTTTGGCTTTGAATTCCGAATGCATCATTTTGGATGAACCCACGGCAATGCTGGATCCCTCAGGTAGAAAAGAGGTTTTGCAAACCATCAGAAGACTTAATTCAGAGGAAAACAAAACGGTATTGCTGATTACGCATTTTATGGATGAAGCTGTTCAGGCGGACCGGGTCATCGTTATGGATGGGGGCAAGATTCAAATGGAAGGAACGCCTAAGGAAGTTTTTGTCAATATCGAGGCGATTAAGAAATTTGGGCTAGATGTTCCTCAAGTGACAGAATTAGCACATAATTTGATAGACGAAGGTTTTATGATGTCAAGAGACATTATCAGAATAGAGGAACTGGTGGATGCGATATGTCAATAAAAATAGATCAACTATCATTTTTTTATAGTCAGGGAACCCCTTTTGAAACAAAAGCGTTGGATGATATCACCATGGAAATCAAAAATGGTGATTTTGTAGGCATAATTGGTCAAACCGGTTCAGGCAAATCAACCCTTATCCAGCATTTCAACGGACTGATTCTTCCAGAAGCTGGAACAGTGTATATTGACGGAACAAATATTAAGGAT
>DMAP01000057.1 GCA_003446975.1 Clostridiales bacterium
TTGATAGTAACTAAAACAGGAGTTTCTATTGTTATATCCGAGAAATCTTTGAGTGTTACACCAGTTTCCACCACCAGTTTGCTACTGGCTACAACTACAACAGGATAACCCTGAGGCACTATTTCTGCCTCTTGATACTGAATGCTGATAACGGTTCCAAAAATATCACTGAATATTACAGTATCTTCAACTAAGGACTTATAGGCTTCGTAGCCATTTTTAGCTGCCATGTATTGTGACAAAGCCATCTGCTCATCTTCACTTCCTGCTCCTTGCTCCGCCTGTGATAGCATTTCAAGAGATTGTTTGTAGTCTTTCTCAGCGATAGACAAGCCAAGTTCAGCCTCTTCAAGTGTTGACGAGGATATCACGCCTCCTTTATGAAGAGAAATCATATCATTGTAATGCTTGATACGATAGTCATATACAGCTTTTGCCTTATCAACATTCAAGGATGCGGCTCTAACTTCCTCTTGGCTGGCCCCTGTTAATGCCTTTTGGTATTGTGCATAAGCGGCATCCATTTGATTTTTTGCTGCAGCCATCTGGAATCCTATATCGGTAGTATCTATGGACGCCAAAAGATCTCCAGGCGCAACTTTATCTGAAACCTCAACGTTTAAGACCTGAAGATTTCCGCTGGTTTTGAAGGCGTATTTTTTTATTTGATCGGTCTGAACAATGCCGACGTGTTTCAAGACACGGCTATAGGTATTTTCGACAGCTAATACTGTTTGAACCGATGCTGATTTTTCAATTTCGTGCACCACAGGTGTTGCACAGGCTGTCATCACCAACGCAAGCAAGGACAAGGCTATTATCTTCTTCATATTTCCACCATCGATTTATTCAATTCAGTTCTTTGATTTCACAGTTTTCTATGTTGTAAATGCAAAATTTCGAAAAACCATTTTTGGACAGTTGCTCCAGAGTTTTATTGAGTTTTTTAGGTATCATATTGATTGTCACAGCATAGCCCTCTGATCTTAGAATATCTGAAAAGTTCATTACTTCAGTGAAGTCATCCGAGGCTTTATAGAACAATGCCAGTTTATTTAGGCCCGGAACAGTGAACTTGTCGTCGATGAGCTTGTTCACCAACCTTTCGAATCCTATTGAGAATCCTACAGCAGGAATGTCTTGTCCGATAAACTCTCCTATCATTGTGTCATACCTGCCACCACCTGCAATAGAGTAGCCCAAATCCTTATAAACAATCTCGAAAATAGGACCAGTATAGTAACCCATGCCTCTTACCAAAGAAAAGTCATAAACAATCTCATACTTGCCTTTAGCTATTTTTTTAACATTATTGATGATGTAATTCATGTTTTCCAACACATCGACTGGAACACCATAGTCTGCAAGAACGAACAAGTTCCCAGTATTTAGATGATTGGTCACATTGATTATACTACTTATGCTGTCTTTATCATAGCCTTTGGCAATCAATTCCTTCTCAATTCCCGAGTAGCCAATCTTATCCAGTTTATCAAGAATTACGCAAACACTATCAAAAGATGCATCATCAAATCCACTATGCAGAATAACGGATTTCAATATCCTGCGATCATTTATTTTTATTTGAAAGTTTTCTACATTCAAGGCATTCAAAGCCCTTGCTGAAGCGGCCAAAAGCTCTATCTCCGCATTGCTGGAGCCATCTCCAATGATATCTATATCACATTGTTTGAAACTCCTATATCGCCCTTTTTGCGCTCTCTCAGCACGGAAAACATTGCCGACCTGGATAGCTTTCACAACTGCAGGGAGGTTATGTCTGTTGTTGCAATAGAAGCGGCTTAATGGAATGGTCAGGTCATATCGCAATCCCAACTCGACTATGTCATCTTCTTTCAAATCCTTTTTATTAAGATCGAGTTTGTTGCCTCGCTTCAATATTTTGTAGATCAGCTTAAGGTTATCGCCGCCCTGACTTCCCATAAGATTGTCAATGTTTTCGACGACCGGTGTTTCAATCAGTTCAAATCCTGATGTTTTATAAACATCTATGATAGTTCTCTCAACATAATCCCTGACCTCTTGTTCGACAGGGAGAAAATCTCTCATACCTTTAGCAGGGTTCAAATTATTCTTCATAAATCATTTCTCCTCTATATTTCCAGTATATCAAAACTGTTATTCAATAAATCAACGTAAAGTAGTTTGCCACGCAATGGCAGTTCTTTGTTCAATAAAACCTTAATACACTCAGCAACTTGGAAAGAAGCTGCAGCCGCAGGTGTGAAAGATGGATTACCCAACATGCTCTCTATTCCTTTTTCTGTAGCTGAACCGTAGACTTTGGAAAGGAGGTTATCTCCAGGCATAATGACGCTCAATTGGAAATACCATCCCGCAATGGCACCATGAATCAAAGGCATGCCATGTTCGCTACAGGCAGATTCCAAAAGCAGACGAGTCGTTATATTGTCTACAGCGTCGATAACAACATCATGACCTTCCTCGATTGAACCTATGTTTTGATGGGTCAACTTGACCGAAATAGCTGTTAGATGAGTATCAGGATTGATTTGACTGACCCTTTCCTTGACAGCATCGGATTTAGACATTCCCAGATTTGCCATGGTTGAGTATAGCTGTCGGTTTAGGTTCGTTTCATCAAATACATCCCCATCGACAACTGTTATATAGCCAACTCCTATACGCGTAAGCATCTCGATTATATATCCACCCAATCCACCACAT
>DMAP01000181.1 GCA_003446975.1 Clostridiales bacterium
AACGGATACTATAGCAGCCACGAGAACTATAGGTTTTACGGGTCATCCCAGCTTTCAACGGACATAGGACCTTATTCGCTGAGGTTGACCGATTACAGCGCAAATCAATATGATGATATTCTGAAAATCAGAAATGATCTGAACAACCAGCATAACATCAAAACCTATATCTATACCGATGGAACCTATTACCAGTTATGGTCAGGTCAATACCTGAGCCAGTCGGACGCAAGAAATGCCAGAGACAGATTGAAGTCGGACTATAATATCAATGCCAGCCTGAACGAGATGGATAATTACATCTATCTATATGACAGGAGCAATAATATCATCGCATGCCTATCCAATGATTACCGCTTCTTTGTCTATAATGGCGACTCTCAGAAAAATTATGTAAACATAGACGGGAAACCCTATAGAGGCGTTGTTGGCTTTTATGTGATCGAGGGCAATAGATTGCTATCCATCAACAAAGCGGATGTGGAGGACTATCTGAAAGGGGTGGTTCCCAGTGAAATGCCAGCATCCTGGCCATTGGAGGCATTGAAAGTGCAGGCAATAGCCGCCAGATCCTATGCCATCTCCTATATAGACAGAAGCTACAGATCTCCATATGATGTGGTGGACAATCAAAACAGCCAGGTTCATAGCGGCATTTCTGGAGAAAGGGAGTCTACGAACAGGGCTGTGGAAGAAACAAGAGGACAACTGATTTACTATAATAACAGTGTCATATCCGCTTTCTACCACTCCACATCCGGCGGCTCCACTGACAACTCGGAAAATGTCTGGCGATATGCATTGCCATACATTAGAGGTGTAGACGATCCCTATTCTAATATATCACCATACACCGACTGGGATATCACCCTGACTGAACAGGAGTTGATTGTTTCATTGAATGAGAGTGGATATGACGTGCATACCATTTATGATATAAATGTGAAGAGCATCTCGGAGTTCAACAGGGTTCTCGAGCTGTCCATTTTGACGGACAAAGGAGAAATCATTCTAGAAAAAGAAGAGACAAGGACGGTTATCGGATACAGCAAGCTGCGAAGCACCTGGTATACATTTGAAGGAAACAACCGGGCACAGGTTCTGACTGCCGATGGACTTACAAGCAAAAATATTGGGGGAACCACAGTCATGCGTTCCGATCGAAACAACACCATCCTCTATAAATCCAATGCGGATGTACTGACATCAACTGGTAGATACGCCATTCCCACATCAGCTGACGCTTATCTTGTTGTCGGGAGGGGATTCGGACATAGTTTGGGAATGAGTCAGTATGGCGCGAGAGGTATGGCCGAGGCAGGATTCAACTACATTGACATCATCAAACATTATTATACGGGAGTAGAAGTGAAGTGACCAAGAAAAAACTGACAACCAAAGATTTTGATTTTAATCTGCCAGAGGAACTGATTGCTCAAAAACCAATTAAAGATCGTGAGAAATCAAGGCTTCTGGTGTTAAATAAAGAAAATAGGGAGATTACGCATCAATATTTCTTCAACATTCTGGATTATCTGAAACCGGGAGATTGCCTGGTGCTGAATGATACCAGAGTGATACCTGCTAGACTTTTCGGCAAAAAAAAGACAGGTGCGGTCATTGAACTGCTTCTGCTGAAAAGAATATCACTCAACAGATGGGAATGCCTGGTAAAACCCGGAAAAAGAGCCAAAATCGGAACGCGCATCATCTTCGGCGATATACTGACAGCAGAGGTGAAAGAAGACCTGGAGGATGGTATCAAGGTCTTGTCGTTTGAATATGACGGATTGTTTGAAACCATACTGGATGAATTGGGCGAGATGCCTTTACCACCCTATATCAAGGAAAGGCTTCAAGAAAAAGATAGATACCAGACTGTCTATGCTAGACAAAATGGATCAGCGGCTGCACCAACTGCCGGACTGCACTTCACACCCGAACTGCTCGAAAATATTCAAAAAAAAGGGGTCAATATCGCTTATCTGACGCTGCATGTGGGATTAGGCACATTTCGTCCTGTCAAGGTCGATAGTATAGATGACCATATCATGCACTCCGAATACTATGAGCTGACAAGGGAGAATGCGGACTTGATCAACCGGGTCAAACAATCGAAAGGGAAAGTCATATCTGTTGGAACAACTTCAACCAGAACCCTGGAGGCGATCTACATGAAGCATGGCAAAGTAATTGAAGATACTGGTTGGACAGACATATTTATTTATCCCGGGTATGAATTCCGGGTGATTGATGGTTTGATTACCAATTTCCACCTTCCAGAGTCGACTTTGCTGATGTTGGTCAGTGCTTTTTCTGACAGGGAAATGATATTGGAAGCATATAATGAAGCAATCAAAAACAACTATCGCTTCTTTAGTTTCGGCGATGCGATGTACATTTATTAAGGAGCGAATATGGCAATAGATTTTAAACTATTATACGAGTCAAAAGAATGCAAGGCAAGACTGGGCGAGATCACAACTCCCCATGGTGTCATTGAGACGCCCATTTTCATGCCTGTTGGAACCAAAGCCACTGTCAAAACCATGACACCTGAAGAGCTAAAAGATATTGAGGCCCAGATCATACTCAGCAATACCTATCATCTGTATCTAAGACCTGGCCATGATATCATCAAAGAGGCAGGTGGCTTGCACAAATTCATGAACTGGGACAGACCCATACTTACAGATAGTGGCGGGTTTCAGGTTTTCAGTCTTGGTAATCTCAGGAAAATCACGGAAGAAGGCGTTAAGTTCAAGTCCTATATAGATGGTTCAGACCACTTCATATCCCCTGAGAAAGCGATAGAAATACAGAATTATCTTGGGTCGGACATTATCATGGCATTTGATGAATGCACCCCTTATCCTGCAACCTACGAATATGCCAAAAACTCCATGGAGAGGACAACACGTTGGGCCAAGAGATGCAAGGAAGCGCATCGAAATACAGATAACCAGGCCCTGTTTGGAATAGTCCAGGGCAGCATGTTCAAGGACTTGAGGATGGAAAGTCTGAAGCAACTGACAGAGTTGGATTTTCCGGGCTATGCCATTGGTGGACTAAGTGTGGGAGAACCAGCCGAGATTATGAACGATGTGCTGGATTATATCGTTGAGGCGATGCCGAGGAATAAACCCAGATATCTGATGGGTGTCGGCAGTCCGGATTATATTTTTGAGGCGGTGACCAGAGGAATAGATATGGCGGATTGTGTCTTGCCAACTAGAATGGCTAGAAACGGAGGCTTTCTAACCAGCCAGGGTAGGCTGACTATCAAAAACGCAGTCCATCGAAACGACTTTTCTCCCATCGACCCGGAATGTGAATGCTACACCTGTAAAAACTATTCCAGGGCCTACATCAGGCATCTTTTCAATGAAAATGAGATTTTAGGAGGCAGACTTGCCACTATCCATAATCTTTTTTTCTTGATAAATCTGATGAAAAATATTAGAATAGCTATTAGGGAAGAAAACTTTCTTGAATTCAAGAGAGCGTTTTATAAAAAATACGGTTATCTTAAAG
>DMAP01000064.1 GCA_003446975.1 Clostridiales bacterium
ATTGATAATGAGAATGGTTATTTTCTCGGTTCAATTATTTGCATCAATACCACAACTGATTCAATCAACTCTCCCAAATTTGAGGTTGTTGACGGCCAACAGCGCCTCACCACCATCAGCTTGCTGTTGGCTGCATTGTTTACAATGCTTAATGACGTTTATCAGGATCTTGACGAGGAACAGCAAGCAGATGTGCTTCAGCTTAAGCGAAAGCTGGTGCTCAAAAAGACGCAGTCCGATATTCGTGTCATCCCTCAGTCACAAAACAATAATCGCGATGACTACATGGGCTTGCTTTCTGAAAAGAAAATTATACCCCCATGCACCATGCCCAAATTCGCTGGAAATCGCAGAATTCTGAAAAGTTACTATTACTTTACAAAACGAATTGAAGCTTTAATTAATGAAGCTAACAATGCGATAGCCGCTATGTTTCAGATTATGGACAAAATCAATTCTGCCATTCTTGTAATGATTGAAGTCTCTAATCACGCGGACGCATACACGCTTTTTGAATCACTGAATAACAGGGGCACGCCATTAACGGCTGTTGACCTTATCAAAAATCTTTTACTTGCTCGGCTTGACCAAAGAGGAGACGGAGACATAAGTTACTATTTTTCCCGATGGAAAGAGGTCATTGATCATCTGGGCGATGATTATTCTACACAAGAGCGCTTCTTCCGTCAAAACTATAATGCTTTTCGTCGCTCTTTGAATGAGCCTTTTGTCAAGGATGACCGAAGTTATCCGTTGGGCATTGTGGCTACCCGGTCTACACTGTTAGACATATACGAGAAAATCGTGGACAATGATCCAAAAGCATTTCTAGATAAAATCAGCGAGAATTCTGGCATCTATTCTACAATTATCCTTCAAAAAACAGATTCTTTGTCGTCTGAATTACAAGATAGCTATCTTGATCTTCAAAGGGTTCAAGGTGTCCCTGCATATTTATTACTCCTCTATTTATACAAAAAGCAAAGCGTTCTCGCAATTAGGGATACCGATATAGTAGCCATCAACAAGATTTTGGTTAACTTCTTTGTTCGCCGTAATCTGACTGATGTGCCACCGACACGAGATTTGACTCGTCTGTTCATGAATTTCATAGAAGAAATCGAACAGAACAATTACACAGGCGATAATGTTCGTGAGAAACTTCGCGAAAAAATCATTAGTCAGTCGGCCACCAATGCCGTGTTTGAAGAAAAGCTGCGCGGTTCGGTTTACGATGAGAACAGTGGAGCAACTCGATTTATTCTTTGTATGATTGCAAAATATGGTATGACTAAAGAAAACGAAAAAGACCTGTGGCGTATGAACAGCAGCAATCAATTCGTTTGGACAATTGAGCATATTTTCCCGCAAGGTCAAAGCATTCCACATTGCTGGGTTGACATGATTGCTGGTGGCGATAGAGCTAAAGCAAAAGAACTGCAAGCCTTGTATGTCCACACATTTGGGAATTTAACAATTACCGGTTATAACAGTAACCTTGGCAGTAAGTCCTTCATAGAAAAGAAAGAACGCAAAGATAGCAACGGGGCTTATATCGGGTATCGAAATGGATTGAATCTAAACGTGGATGTTTGCGATAAAAATAAATGGACGGTTGATATAATTAAAGCTAGAACAGGTACACTTGTTACACAGATATTGACAATGTTTCAACTTTAAATCCAAGAATATCCCTGCCGAATACGCATCAGCTGGCTGTATCTATCTTTTTCGCAATATTTTCTGGTTCAATTAGGAGGGAAAACATGGAATGGACAAAAGAAGCCGTCACACAAAGAATGGCAGAAGTTGGTAGTAAAGGTTTTATCGCTATCCCCGGCGGGATGTTTAGAAAAGACGATGGAATTGTTGGTCAAGTTTTAGAACGGGAATTTAATGTTGATGAGAACAACCTTCACATTGCAGACCTTGGCACATATGAATTAAAAGGAATCCGAGTAAAAGCAGGCAAAAGTAACAAGCTCACGCTCTTTCACAAGACTTCTGCGTCAGGTATGTCCCCGCTTCAGATCTTTGCGCGTTTTTGCTATGAAAAGCCATCCAATCGTGATGGTAGCTTGAAGCGGAAGCTGTTCACTACGATTAAGGGATCCCGCAAAAATAATCTGGGATTCATCATGAAAGCCCTGAACGGGTGTAATGTTGAGTTGTTCTACCACGATGAATATCTTGCTACGTGGGATCTTGCGAACGGCGAGCAAAAAATTCATCAAGTGTTGCTTGCAGATGCAGAGACAAGAGGTGCCGCTAATTCACGAGACGAAGAGTTTCATTATGTTGAGGCCTACATTCTTAGCTCACCGAAGAATATATATGAAGCAATTACCGCTGGTGCGGTAGTAATGGAGTTCTGCATTGACCAGCCCGCCGACCGGTCGAAAGCACCGCATGACAGAGGTCCGCATATTAGAATTCCTGTTAAGAAACTCAACACTTTATTCGATAGCGTTGAACGAATACTATGAAGAGGAGTTTTTATGAGAGATGCTGATTTAGATTTGCTAAGGGGTAAACTCCAAGAAATCAAAGGGATGGGATGGATACGAAATCGACGTCCCGGTAATGCAGGTGGTGTTGGTAATACACTCGAAGATTTGCTTGATGTTGCAGAAAACAATCTGCAGCTTCCCGATTTTGG
>DMAP01000105.1 GCA_003446975.1 Clostridiales bacterium
ATCCGGTAAGTTATGCCATTGACGGTATCCGGGAGCTGCAGGCCGGTGTTTTCCCTGTCGATACTTTCCTGGGACTGACAGCAGGCGCGTCCATTGTGCTTGCGGTGAGTGTGTATGTGTTTAGGAAGGATATGGTGTGATAAAGTTTTAATTTTATGACCAATTTCAATGAATGATGGGCGGTTGTGCTGTTTTGCTGAACTGAGCATAGAATCTATTGACTTAGAATGCAAGAAGATAAGCAATGAAGGTTTATGACAGCGTTTTTTGCATATCTGGCAGATACTGTTTATATTGTTTTTGTTATCGGTAATATCTAGTTAACAGATCACCATGTCAAATTTATCTGAAAGCACGTTTAATTCATTCTGCACTTTGTATCATCATGGTTCTTAGGCTTTTGATAATAAACTCACCAAAAGCTGGTGAAAATGATAATTCCAGTTAGTATCAGACTTAACGCGATAAAATATTATTATCTGGATTTTGAATGAAATTGATTTCTCTATTCTTAACAAAAATGATAACATATATTATCACTAATTTTAAGTATCTTGTACTACTTTTTACGTTTGGTTGAAACAAGTTTTTAAGAGTGGTACTATGAATGAAAAAGGAAAGCAAATATACGTTCTTGCATCTTCCTGCAATCAGGGGAAAACGACAACTGCACTGCTGCTTGAGAAATATTTCAGGTCAAAGGGTCTGAGAGTTGCCTGCCTACAAACAATTAAGGGACAATATGATGTTGGAACTTTTTTACAACATAATTGTTATCAATACACTCTCCCTTTAGAAGCCGCGAAAAGTAAAAAATGCTTGAGCAATGGCTTCCCAAAGGATATGACAAATATATTCTTGAAGTGACACTTCCGCATGGCCCGATTGGCGCTGCATATATAGACCTGTTCCAAAGCTTCAATGAAGTTATTTCGTACGAGGTAAAAGACAACTGGAAAAACTACGTATCAGGTATAAGTCCTGCCTTTTTAACTTTCTGGGATCTTATTTATGAGAAAAACGTCCAGAGAGTTATCACAAAAGTTCCTTCTAAAATTGAGTCTCCCTGTGTTGATACATCTTTCAATCTTTACCATCCGGAAGATTTTGTATCCGACACCGTCAACCCCAAGATGTCGCTCCCAAAAAGTGATGCCAGAGTAGTAGCATTAGGCGCTTTTCCGGCTGAGTTCTGGGATATTTACCCTAACCTGAAATGGTATAGTTACGATTATGTCAAATTTATGGATGACTACAGGACAGAGCAATACGAGTTAGCAATTGTTGGTTCCTGCCTGGATAGAAATTTAAAATTACTACATAAACCAGTGAAATCCCATGTGATTTGTTACCAACCTTCCTGCTATCTGGAATCTTCAACCTTATCGTGTGAAGACCAGCATTCAAATATGCTTGTGAAAAGTGATCCTTTGGAAATATTCAGAAGGATTAAGGAAGAACCTGTCGGTACCCCTCTAGCAGATGAAGGTTGCCTTTATGAAGTATATAACAATAAGTTCTGGACACCTGATTGTGATATAATGTGGAATAACCGGAACCTTCCTATGCTCAGTCAAAAAGATAATATGACTTTTTGCAACGGCTGGATTCTACCGCAATATCTTATCAGAGAAGGATATCTGGAGGTGTGATTATGGGTGGTGGAGGCATGCTGATTACATTGATTAGCCCGATGTCGCCGGTTTCGAATCGTGCTGGCGAATCAAGAACATTTAAAGCAAGTGTAAATATGGATAATCCTATTGTGAGGTGGAAACTTGATGGTGTTTTAGTTCAAGCAGCCATGAATCTGCCAGCAAATACTCAGATGTCCTATACTGCTAATGCGGTGGCCGGAATCCATGAACTAAAAGTAGAAGCAGAGAAAAATGGTGTATTAGTGTCTAAATCTTGGACTTGGAATGTTGATGAATTGATTAGCAGTTGTTCGAATTCTTACATGAGTAGTAGTGGAAATGTTTACGTTAAGATTAAAAATGCAACTCTACACAAAAGACCGAATGGAACTTACTCTATTGATATTGACTGGTATGTAGGTGCCTGCCAATCAATAGCTGCAGGGAGTTATAATTTTTCTCCTGTTACTTACGGTCCTGCGTGTAAAATGATTGTAACTGTTGGGGTTTATTGGAATAATCTTACCTACCCGGGAGCACCGGCTGATAATATACTTCAACAAGTTCAAGAAACAAATACACGTGAAGCATCTGGATTAAATACTTTTGACAATGTTTATCGGGAGTGTAGAGCATTTGTAAAAGTAGATGTTGAGTGTTATGCTCATCCGGTTGTTCATCTGGTTACTCCTGAAGGTGAACTCAATGTTCCTATTCTGACAGAAATTGTAACGGCGGCTAAAGAAAACGGGTATTGTGCTTGTTCCTTATGATGATACAAAAATAGGAGCAAACTATGAAATTAAAGTTTCTTCTTTCAATTTATATCTGCTTATTTTTGGTGTCTATGTCTATATCTGCGTCTGCAAACGAGATTGTGCAGTTGACAGATGACTCCTCATCAAATTACTTCCCACAATGGTCTCCAAATGGCGAAAAACTCATGTACATGTCATTTAACGACTCAAATCAGTTGGG
>DMAP01000125.1 GCA_003446975.1 Clostridiales bacterium
TCAACTGTTGTTAATGTGTTTGATAGATATCTTTCGTCTGCAAAAAGGGCGAAATGCTTTCTGCTCCAATCTCTCACCAACTCCGCCATTTCCATATGTCTATAGAATCTATTATCTAAACCTTCTGCCAGTATTCTATCCAGTTGATAGTCAAGAGCATACATTAAAGATACATTTGGTGTGGATGGATACTGATGGTCTTTTTTTTCAATTGTTTCATATATTTCGACCATATCAAAATAAAGACCTCTATTCTTGACGGTTTTAGCTCGATTATAAGCTTTTTCACTCATGGAGCAAATAGCCAAGCCAGGAGGCAACCCCAGTGCTTTTTGGGTGGAAGTAATGCAAATGTCAATACCGAGCTTATCAACTTCTATTTTGGTTCCTGCCGCTGAACTCACCGCATCGACGCATAAGATGACATCTGGATACTGTCTGACGACGTCTGAAATCTCATCAATCGGATTCATCACGCCAGTCGAAGTCTCATTATGCGTTATGGTCACCAAATCATATTTGTTCGTAGACAAAGCCTCATGAACCATTTCAGGGGTTGTTGCTTTTCCCATCTCTGACTCATATAAATCAACCGGTATCCCATTGCTAGTTGCCATCTTGTACCATCTTTTCCCGAAGGCACCTACTGAAAAAACCGCAGCCTTCTTAGCAGTGCAACTTCTTATGGCACCCTCCATGAAACCACTACCAGATGAAGTAGAGAGCATCATCTGATTTTGGGTATAAAACAGTTCCTTCAATTTGTCACTAATGCCTCTCTGAAGTTGTGAAATCTCCTTGGTTCTGTGACCAATCATGGGAGTTGCCATCTTCTCCAAAACATCACTTCTCACTTCCACAGGGCCTGGAATAAATAGTTTTTTATGCATGTTATCACCTCTTTAAATTATTTGTTAATTAATTGTCACTTTTGTGGTTTGTACAATTATAGAGAATTTTTTATTTTTTTTCAAGTCTTATTTAAAAAACTTTTGTTTATTTGCCACTTATATATTACAATATATCATATTCCAACTATAATCTCTGTGAAATTTAATATAGTAAGAAAATCTTATACCCGAGGTGTATTATGAATAGACTACGTATAGGCATGCCCTCATTGATTGAGTTGAACTCTTTTGAGGATACTATAGACTTATGTAGAGAATTGAAATTGAACTTCATTGAGCTTAACATGAATCTCCCATCGAACTTTATTGACAATCTTCCCAGTGACAAGCTCATCCACAATAAAGAAAAGCATAAAATCTCCTACACCATGCATATGCCCGACGACGCAGATATGGGTGTGTTTTTCCAGTCTGTTCGGGACGGATATGTGAAACTGGCACTTGATACCATAAACTGGGCTCGGAAGTCCGGTGTGGAATTATTAAATTTTCATATTATTGAGGGAGCAAAAATGACCCTTCCTCAGAAAAAAATCTATGTCTATGATGAATATGCCGATATTTTTGTTAAAAACTTCGTAGAATCATTTCAAGTTGTTTGTAAATCTGCGATTAAGGATAAAATAGGCATCAATATAGAAAACTCCGGTAATTTTAACCGAGTTTTTGCCCAAGAAGCTCTCAATAGAGTTCTGAATATTAAGGGGACCGGTATTACATGGGATATTGGTCACGATTCGGCAAACAATTTCATCGATCATGATTATCTTATGAAAATGAGCAAACATATAACACATATGCATTTCCACGATACCTTGGGGCAGAAAGATCATCTAATCCCCTTCAATGGTTCACTGAATCTTGTGGAACATATAAATTTTGCTGTCAAAAAAAATCTTACATTATTGATTGAAGTCAAAACGATAGCTGCTTTAAAAGAATCTGTTTACATTTTGAGACACAAAAATCTGATCCCCATCTAACTAAATCTGATATGAATCAATATTTCTAAATCTAATAATAAATACGATTTGATTTTCTTCAAGTTGGGACCATATCTTCCCCCCGTTAAGCTCAACCATTTCTCTACTTATGGCCAATCCAAGCCCACTGCCCGACCCCTGGGATCTGGATTGGTCTTTAATATACATACGTTCAAAAATTCGCTTCATATCATCATTTTTAAACTGTTTCCTATCAATATTGTTTGAAAACTTCACAAGAACATCTTCATTCTCAATCATTGATCTTATCTTTAAGACACCAGGTTTTTTCGAATACTTTATGGCATTGTGGATAAGATTCTCGAAAACCCTAACAATTAATATAGGATCGGCATATATATATGGTTTCTCTACATTTAAGTCTAACTCTATCTGAAGATTATTTTCCTCAATGAGATGAGAATACTCCACCTTGATCTGGTCAATCAATCTGTTGACGTCAAGATTCGTTTTTTCCAATTTGATGGCTTCGCTTGTGAGCTTGGAGTACTCAAATAGTTTGCTGATCAATTGCTTCAATTGTTGTGATTTATTGAAGCATATCTCAACATATTCTGCCAGATTGCTCTCATCCTTATACTTCCTTTCTTTTATCAGATTCAGGTAACCTATGATGGAAGTAAGTGGCGTACTCAAGTCATGCGCCATATTGGTAATCAGTTCTTTCTTTGATTTTTCCATTTTCTCTTCCAATAAACTTCTTTCTCTGATAGATTGTCCCATCATATTGATGTTATCAGCCAACCATGTCAACTCGTCCTGACCTGATATCCTGATTCGACTAGCCATATCTCCTTTGGAAATCCTTCCAACTGTCTCTGATATTTCGTGGATATAGTTGATTCGATTGTTGGCCAATCTAAAGAATACAAATATAAAAAGAATGACCGACATAAGAATAATAACCATCACAAGGACATTTTCCTCATAGGGTCTATCTTTATACAGTCCTTCTAGAAAAATGATATTATTTTCCCCATTGAGATTGAATGCTCTATATAATATATAGTCTCTTTGTTGTGGCTCCTCAGGGTGGCTCTTATATAAAACCGAGCCCTGTTCATCTACAATATTGATAAAGTAAGTGCTAGTATCATAGTTGAGATGACTCAACTTATCATTAAAGTGACCTGCATCCAGAGTTGTTTCCAGAATTGACTTCATCTCTTCAATGATTGCTGTCGCATCGTTCTTTTCTACCTCATATAGATCTTGTTTCGCTTTAAAATATAGGTTTTCGACTATAAGGTACGACATGAGACCGAACACCAATGATGCCACTAAGGATATGACAAAAAAACCTAAAAACTCTGTTCTTAAACTCTTCGTATTTTTATCTCTCAACTTTATAGCCAACTCCCCAAATGGTTTTAATATATTTAGGATTCTTATAATCGTCTTTGAGTTTTTCTCGCAACTTCCTTATATGGACCGTTACTGTATTGTCTGCTATAAAAAACTCATCATTCCAGACGCGATTATATATTTTCTCAATGCTGAAAACAATGCCTTTGTTGGAAGCCAGTAACGTCAAAATGTCGAACTCTGTCTTTGTCAGATGTATTTCTTCTCCATTTAGATGCACCTGATGTGTGTCAATATTGATTATCAGATCATCTATGGTTATGGTTTTTTCTATGCTAACTGCTTCTTTATCAAAAATATCGACTCTTCTTAGATTTGCTTTTACTCTGGCTGTCAGTTCAAGGGGGTTGAATGGTTTTGTAATGTAATCGTCAGCCCCTGCTGATAATCCCATTATCTTATCCATATCTTCACCTTTTGCTGATAAGAACAGAATCGGTAACTTCCATCTTTCTCTTATTTGGTAGCAGGTTTCCATGCCATCTATATCTGGCATCATTATATCCAATATCAATAGATCAACATGGTTTTTCTCTAATATTTCAATTGCTTCCTTTCCGTTTTTTGCAAGAAGAACATTATAGTTTTCATTTTGCAAATATATTTTTATCATATTCCTGATGTCATTGTCATCATCAGTCACCAAGATCACTTTGTTTTCCAACACTACCTCCTGAACAACTTTACTAAGACACTTTATTCTTGTTTTATCCGATGACTACCAGTGCTAAGACTCCCACTTCTATA
>DMAP01000164.1 GCA_003446975.1 Clostridiales bacterium
CGTTTCCCTCCAATCCCGACTTTCTAGAAAGTCTTCCATATAGTTTCATAAGCCTCCTTAGGGAGGTTTTTCTGTCATGGGTGGTAAGCAAACTTCCAATCAAGCTCTCTTATGCTCCCATTGGGCAAGCTGATCAACATGGCGCAGACATACGTTGTAGCAGTTCTTCTATCAATTCAGGAAGGTTTGAGCCTGGTAATGACTTCAGATCACCTAAATCACAGGCATAATTTTTTGCATTGTTCAAAGCTGTTTCTACTTCTTTCTCAAAGGATTCAAAGGAATATTTTTCTTTCTTATAATCTGGCACATAACCTTTCAACTTTCTTTCTACAAATGTCTTCTTCTGTTCTTTCTCATTATCTAATAGCTCCTGTTGTGAATATTCTTTGCAATCAGTTTTATGAAGAAGAAGGAAGAACTCAAAACAGGGATTTGTCACAAATAGGCGATAACCAGCCTGTATGCATCCAGCATAGACGGCATCGTATTGGGATTCAAAAAAGCTACCCTTATCTCGGTCGACAATCAGGCAAACATCATCAATCACTTTATCAAAGACAAGGTCATCGCGCTGTATCTCTATAAAGACAGCCCGAACATTTTCTATTCCACCTTTTATGGTCAAGTGTTCCTCACAAAAATCTTCAAGCTCTTCCAAGACAAATTTTGCCGAATCTTGGTCTATCAAATCGTCTTCCTTGAGATGACGAGACGACAGTATCTTTTGTCCAGCTCGAAAAACCTTAGCTTTTAGGTAGCCTCTACTTAATTCCATTTGGGTATAAGAAAGATATCCCTCAAGAAGATCACGATATGTGCATTCAGAATCCCCGATAGTATTACTTTGCAAACATTTTGATAATAATGAAAATATTTTTTGAGGATGGCTCTCGCCATCATGAACTTTTGCTCTTGCAAACATGATTACCTCAAACAAAATTGGATTATTGCTAAGCCTCTGGTACTTCCTTAATAATCCTGTAAAATAAATTCCTTCAGTTCTTTTTCCTTCAAAAGCAAAGAAATACTTCTTCCTCAGCTTGCTTTCACCAGTTCTTCTGTCCCCAAAAGGAATCCTAGAAGTAACCCTCATGACTCTTCTCCAACGGGAAAAACTGCGGTGAAAACAGGTACCCCACCATACCGCCCATCCAAGTATGCTCTATCAATCTTCCTATCATTGCGCTCATTGAACTCTTCAAGTGAGTATAGCTTTGATTCGCCTTTGCGCTTTTCAACAAACCATATCTCATCTCTTCGGAGCAGGTCGAAGTCCAATAACCTCGATTCATGGCTGGTAACTAACAATTGGATATCATGATCTACTGCATGCTCAAGGAATTTCCGTACAAACTCATAGGTGACTTGCGGATGCAAACAACGGTCAAGTTCATCAACAACAAACACACGACTCTCAGTAGTAAGAAGGATTTCGGCCAGATCCATAATCCTAATTGTACCTTGGGATTCTTCATCAATAGAGAATTCTTGCCCATCTGCATGCCGGAAGAAAATTTTCTTTATCTCATAGGCATCACTATCAGCTTCCTTGGAAATGCTCACAAAATTGTGCTTATCGCGTAACAATACAGTGAGGTTTTTTGGTGGGGACTCTTCTAGAAATAGTTTGTTTGCTCGATTTTCAAACAAAACTAGTTGCTTCTGAATCACTGGAGAAATTTCACCCGGTTTTAAGACATCATTCACTATCTCCACAATATCAGTATCAAAACTTTGGAGTAAAGCTGAGACCTCTTTAAGCTTCTGGTCAACAAGGAAGGTTGATCCAGAAGTAACCGGGACATTTGGTTCACTAGCTGCAAACTTCTTTGAGAACCATTGGAAGACGAGCTGGAAGACTGAGAATTCTGGATATTCTTTATACAAAGAGGTTTTGTTGGTATTCATCCCAGTCAAAAACAACGCAGAAGAATCACCTTGCATATCATCAGCATAAATTTGTAATCTTCTTTCAGAGGAGGAGGAAAACTGTTCTCCAATCACCGTCTTATTTGCAACAAGATCCCGACTAAAAACAGGAAACTCATCTCCATTGGAACCCAACTTTATCAGCCACTCGGAAGTGAAGCTTCCTTTCGAAAGAAGAACCTCAAAACCATAACTATAAAAAGAATTTTGCTCCATTATTATTACTTCAAAGTAACTAGCTCGTTCTCGGTTATTCGCTTGAGTACGACAGTACTTGTTTCCATTTCCTAAAGGGACACGCCCCTCTTCAACTGCCTGATCCATAAAGGACATAGCTTTGATGAAATTTGATTTCCCTGAAGCGTTAGTTCCAAAGAGAGCTGCGAATTTGAGAATCCCCTTATTGTTCACAGTTTTTACTCGTTCTTGGTACGTCCGGCTTTTCCCAGAAAACATACTAAATTCCTGTCTCGTACCAAAGGAAAGATAGTTATCAACAATAAATTGCACAAGCATAGTATGCCTCACTTTCGATATTTTCGTATACCTATACATAAATATATACACTTATTGTATTATTTACAAGAAAATTCATAATTAAATCGAATATTTCGATATCAAACCATACTTTTCTCATGTATGATACCCATACCCCTTTTATGGTCATCAATGCCAATAAAGATAAAGTTGGTCAAATTTTAACCTGGTACATGAGCTAGCGCACATCCTCTTGGGAGAATCAGATATTGCTCCACACACAACGATAGAGCCCCCCATCTACCCTCCATCAATGAGGATTCTCCTGATTACAATACGCTTCCTGGCATCAAGGGCAAAGCAAAAAAGGGCCTGTAAGCGAACAGATCCGTTTGGTATCAGAGGTACTACACAGAAGAACCACTATGATCAAAGAAGAAGATAATTCAATCCTGCCTATCAAGAAACCTATGATCAACAACAATTCATGCTTATTTCATATCCCTTTCATACTTTCTTCATGTATTTGGAGTTAAATCAAGGCAACAGACCAAAAAGCGGATGGAATGCTTCCTCCGAGAAGCCTCTTCCTTCCAAGGGTTTGTTTGGGAATGGTTCTGAAAGACAGGACCTTTGTACCGGATCGGGAAACAGGAACAGACTCTGTCGTTTCTCCCGCATCTCTGGGTACAGGGCTTCCATCCAGAGCACATACCAGGAATTTGGGG
>DMAP01000185.1 GCA_003446975.1 Clostridiales bacterium
AGTCCCTGGATAACGGTTTCTAAGGCTCAGATGGCGTTTGAAACACCACCTGAACCCAAGAACCCTGTTAATTCATAAATTCAGGCATATGAATAATGAGCAAGGTTTTAAGTAGTTATTATAGATTAAAGCCTTCCTTCGGGAAGGTTTTTTTTTAGGGGAAATAAGCGAATGATATCCATCATTGATGAAAGATGGTAAAATATATAGAATAACAACTGCTGAGAAATATTTGAATTTTTGAGTTTAAGAGTGTCTTTTTGGAGGAAATCATGAAATATAGAGATTGTGTAATCGTAAGAGGTGGAGGAGACATTGCCACAGGGACCATATATAGGTTGCATCAGGCTGGGTTTAAAGTTATAATATTAGAAATCAAAAATCCTACAGCTATACGAAGAACAGTATCTTTTTCTCAAGCCATATTTGATGGTGAAGTGGATGTGGAGGGTGTCAAAAGCAGATTATGCGAAAATGCCCAGCAAGTCAATCAGGCACATATAGATCATGTGATACCGATTATTGTTGATCCTGAAGGCGATTCAATAAATGCTTATAAGCCATTTGTTGTAATAGATGCCATCTTGGCTAAAAAAAATCTGGGAACACATAAGAATCTGGCTGACATTGTCATCGCGTTGGGACCTGGATTTTCAGCTGGTAAAGATGTCCATGCAGTAATCGAAACAAATAGAGGACATCATTTGGGAAGAGTCATTTATACGGGAGAAGCTGAAACGAATACAGGCATTCCTGGAAATATTGAAGGTTATACACGGGAAAGAGTGCTTTATTCCCCAGATAATGGCAGGATAGATGTATTAAGGGATATTGATTCAATAGTAGAGGTTGGAGATGTTTTAGCTGAAGTGAATGGAAAACCGGTAGTTGCCAATATTCCAGGGTTGGTCAGAGGGATGATTCAACAGGGGACGACCGTCTTCAAAGGAATGAAGATAGCGGATGTTGATCCGCGAGGGGCCAGGGTGGATTGCCACACCATATCCGATAAGGCGAGATCAATCGGAGGGGCTGTATTGGAGGCTATCTTACATCTGGAGATGGAGATTAAAAATATTTGAAAGATACTTATAGTCCAATGGACAACTAAGATAATATAAAACCATGCAAAGGGGAAGAAAAAATGTGTGAAAACTGCAAAGAAACACAAACACAATTTGCTAATGCGGAAACTGCGATAGATTTGGCACTTATGGCTCCGATAATTGAGAAATATGGAAAGATTAAGGGCAGTCTAATCAATATTCTTCAAGAGATTCAAAGTCTTTACGGATACTTGCCACAACAGGCAATGGAATATGTAGCTGAAACAACTGACAATAAAAAGGCTACCATTTACGGCGTTGCCACATTTTATACTCAGTTTAGACTTCATCCAATCGGCAAATACCTAATACTGCAGTGTCAGGGAACGGCTTGTCATGTCAATGGTTCTAAGGATGTGTCAAAAGCAATCTGTGAACATCTTCAAATCAGCCCAGGCGAGACCACCAAGGATCTGTTGTTCACGGTTGAGGATGTTGCTTGTCTAGGATGTTGCAGTCTTGCGCCTGTTATCATGATCAACGGGGAGGCTTATGGCAATCTGACACCTAAAAAAGCTGTTCAGATTATCAAGGATATCAAGAAGCAGGAAGACAGAGGTGAAAATAATGAGAATTAGAGTTGGATTAGGCAGTTGCGGCATAGCAGCAGGCGGCAGGAAAGTACTGGAAGTTTTGCGACATGAAGTTGCGGAGAATAATCTGGAGTTGATTGTTGAACCTACCGGATGCATAGGCATGTGTTTTTATGAACCGATCATAGATGTTGTCACCGATGGTAATGTATTCTCCTATGGGTTTGTTGATGCTAAAAAAGCCAAAGAGATATTGGACAGCCACATGAATGCGCATAAACCATTGGAGGAATATTTGCTGTACAAGCTTGACCAACCAGCTGATTATACTAAAAAGCAAGTAAAGATCGCTCTGGAAAACTGTGGAATCATAAATCCCGAGAAGATTGAGGACTATATTCAAAAGGGTGGTTACAAAGCAATTTATAAAATACTGAACAACATGACCCAAGAAGAGGTTATTGAGGAAATTAGGAAATCCGGTCTGAGAGGAAGAGGCGGAGCGGGATTCCCTACCTGGTTCAAATGGGATGCGGCATTAAAGCAGAAGAAAGAAAAGAAATATATGGTCTGCAACGCTGATGAGGGAGATCCAGGAGCCTTTATGGACCGAAGCATACTGGAAGGAGACCCACATAGAATTATAGAAGGCATGATGATTGGGGGATATGCAATTGGGGCCGATGAAGGCATCATCTATTGCAGAGCAGAATATCCTCTAGCCATCGAAAGACTGGAAGGTGCCATCGCTCAGGCTAAAGAGAAAAACTATCTTGGTAAAAAGATACTAGGCAAGAATTTCAATTTTGAAATACGCATCAAAAAAGGAGCAGGTGCTTTTGTTTGTGGAGAGGAAACGGCACTTATTGAGTCATTGGAGGGCAAAAGAGGTATGCCTAGGCTTAAACCACCTTTTCCCGCAGAATCCGGCTACTGGCAACAGCCCACCAACATCAACAACGTTGAGACTTTAGCAAATGTTCCATGGATTATCTCAAATGGCGCCGATAGATTTGCCTCTGTTGGAACCGAGAAAAGCAAAGGAACAAAAGTTTTTGCATTATCAGGGAAAATCAAAAACGGCGGTCTGGTTGAAGTTGCTATGGGTATGAAGCTCAGCGAGGTCATATTCGATATTGGCGGAGGCATCAAAGAAGACAAAAAATTCAAAGCGGTTCAGCTTGGGGGTCCTTCTGGTGGGTGTATTCCTGCAGAGCTGATGGATACCTTGGTGACCTATGAAGATATCAACGCAACTGGAGCGATTATGGGTTCCGGTGGTATGGTTGTAATGGATGAAACCACGTGCATGGTAGATATAGCAAAGTTTTTCCTTGATTTCACTTGCAAGGAATCTTGTGGGAAATGCTTGTACTGCAGAATCGGTACAAAGCGAATGCTTGAAATCTTAGAGCGCATTACCCAAGGGAAAGGCAAGCCTGAAGACTTGGATGAGTTGGAATCGCTGGGAGATAGCATCAAGGATGCATCTCTATGCGGACTTGGACAAACGGCTCCAAATCCGGTAATAACTGGATTGAAATACTTTAGAAAAGAATATGAAGCTCATATTTATGATAAAAAATGTCCGGCTAAGCAATGCCAGCAGCTTTTAACCTATACCATATCTGAAGATAACTGTGTCGGGTGCACCTTGTGTGCCAGAAATTGTCCGACTAATGCTATAACAGGTTCAGCTAAGAAATTGCACCACATCGATCAGGATCTATGTATTAAATGCGGGAACTGCAAAAATGTATGTAATTTCAATGCAGTTCATGTTGATTAGAAGGGAGATTGAAGATGCCTAAAATTAGAATTAATATCAATAATATAGAGATAGTCACAACGGATGATAAAAATATACTACAGGCGGCCCTGGAAAACAACATTGAGATCCCACACTTATGTTTTGATGAAAGACTGGAAGCATATGGCGGATGCGGTATGTGTGTTGTCGAGTTGGAAGGAATGCCAAAACTCGTTAGAGCTTGCGGCACACCCGTTAAAAATGGCATGGTGACCCAAACCAATACAGAAC
>DMAP01000103.1 GCA_003446975.1 Clostridiales bacterium
GCTGATAAAGAAGTCAATTATATTGGCGAACCGATTGCCCTGATTGTTTGGAAGGATAAGCAGCAGGTAATAGAGTTCATGAATGGCATTGTGGTTCATTATCGTGAGGAAGAGGGCATCTTTCAAATTGATGACTGCAGAGGTCTTGAAGATGGGATCTATTCTTCCTATCAATACCAAAAGGGAGATATGGATGCCTTGGACTATGATGATACATTTGAGAGGGTCTATACCACGGGATACCAGGAACAGCTATATATGGAGAAACAGGGACTTGTCGGGGAGTATGTTGATGACGTATTGACCATCCATGGCTCCATGCAGTGCCCCTACTATATCAAAAACGCATTGATTCATTGCACCGAATTATCAGGTGACAATATCAGAGTGATACAAAACACAACCGGTGGCGCCTTTGGAGGCAAAGAGGAATATCCCTCGCTGATGGCCTGTCAGCTGGCAGTTGCAGCCATGAAGGTAAAAGCACCTATTGAGTTGATATTTGATCGAAGAGAGGATATTTTATACACGACAAAAAGACATCCTTCACAAACAAGAATCAAAACCTATCTGAAGGAACGAAGGATAGTCGGCATGGCGTTCACATACGAGCTGGATGGCGGTCCTTACTGGGGACTTACCGATGTGGTTTTGCAGCGGGGAATCTTGACACTTACCGGTTGCTACAATATAGAAAATGTCAAGGTGGACGGCAAGGCTTATAAGACCAACAATATTTTCACAGGCGCATTCAGGGGTTTTGGAGCGCCTCAAAGCATGTTTGCCTTGGAACAGCACATGAATCAGCTGGCGAGATACCTGAATAAGGATCCCATTGAGTTCAGAAGACAGTATTTTGTCAAAAAAGGAGACATATCAGCAACCTCAGGCGTATTCAATGAGACAATATTGCTTCAGGAAATGGCTGACAAGCTGGAGAAAATGTCTGATTACGAAGAGATAAAGAACAAGAAAGATGACTATCATGGTGTCGGGGTGGCTTTTATTCCCCATGGCGGAGGTTTCACAGGCGATGGAGAGGCCTCTCACATAAAGGCCGTGGTCAATCTGATGAAGGATGATGCCGGATATGTGCATATTTTAGTGTCCTCCGTGGAAATGGGGCAGGGAGCAAAAACAGTGCTGTCTAAAATAGTGGCATCGGTTCTGGATATCGGCATAGACAGAATCGTCTATGATGATCCGGATACCTTCAAAGTCCCAGATTCAGGTCCAACTGTGGCATCGCGGACTACCATGGTGGTTGGTGGCCTTTTATACAAGGCAGCCAAGAAACTCAAACCGCTTATGTCGCAAAAGGGTGAGGTGCTGATTACAGAGTCTTTCAAGCAGCCGGACAATATCAAATGGGACCAGAAGCGGCTAAAAGGGAATGCTTACCTATCGTATTCATGGGCAGCTGTCATTGCCGAGGTTGAAGTGGATCCCATAACCTTTGAGATCAAATGCACCAATATACATGGCATCTATGACGTAGGGCTGCCCATAGACGAGGATACCTTTATCGGGCAGGTACATGGCGGCGTCGCCCAAGGCCTGGGATATGGCATGCTTGAGGTGATGGAAAGCAAAGATGGCTTGATTCAGCAAAACAGCTTTTCTTCCTATGCGGTACCGACCATGGCCGATATGCCAAGAATGTATACCGATTGGATCTATAATCCCTACAAAGAGGGACCCTATGGCGCCAAGGCTGCGGGAGAGCTTACACTGGTAGGTGTTGCTCCGGCAATAGCATCAGCTGTGGAGGATGCCATTGGGGTGGAGATAAATGATTTGCCTGTAACATCTGAAAAAATTTTGGCGGAGGTGTTGAGATGATTATAGGATTTGAACTCAACGGAGAACAGGTTAACATAGAGTCGACGCTATCAATGAGACTGCTGGATGTCATCCGAAATGACTTCGGCCTCACCGGCACAAAGGAAGGATGCTCCGAAGGCGAATGTGGCGCTTGCATTGTTTTTCTGGATGGAAAGGTGGTCAATTCCTGCATGGTGCCCATGAGCAATGTGGTTGGGAGAAGTGTGGTTACAATTGAAGGGTTTTCTGAAACCGAAAGATACAAACAGATAGAGACAGCCTTCAGAAATGCCGGAGCAGTCCAGTGCGGATTTTGTATACCAGGCATGATAATGGCAGTTGAAGGCATTCTTAGATTGAACAAGCCATTGACAGACGAGGTCATCAAGGAGGGATTGTCCGGAAATATCTGCAGATGCACCGGATATCAATCCATCTATGAAGCGGTGAGACATTTGGGAGAGGAGGTATGGAATGATGTTCAGTAGCGTTAGACCGGATACCCTCAAGGAGCTGCTTGAGATTATAGACCATGGTGATTATTATATTTTTGCAGGCGGGACAGACCTATTCATCAGAAAAAGACAGTGGCAGGGTGCGGAGAGAAGATTTGACAAGGATGTAGTGTTTATCAGTCATCTCGAGGAATTAAGAGGTATTTATGAGGACAGCAATTACTATAAATTGAGAACCTGTGCCACCCAGGATGAGGTAGCCAATTCAGAACTGCTGCCGGATTATCTGAGACTTCCCTACAGCTTGATGGGAAACCCGGCTATAAGGAATACAGCCACTGTCGGAGGAAACATTGTCAATGCGGCAAAGGTGGCTGACAGTCTGCCCCTTTTCTATGCCTTGGATGCTACTATTGTATTGAAAAGCATCCAGGCGGACAGGATTTTGAGCATCAAGGATTTTATTTTTGGCCGATACAAGACAGACCGATATGAAAACGAAATTATCTTTGAAGTCATCATACCCAAAGAGGATTTTTCAGGATTTAGATACAAAAAGATAGGCTCACGGAAATCCAGCATTCTGTCGAAACTCTCGGTTTTCATAGTCTACAAAAAAGCCCACGGAAAAATAGTGGATCTGAGGGTATCGATTGGCGCTGTCAATGATATTCCTATCAGAAGCGAGGATGCTGAAAAGGAATTTATCAAAGACAACAACATAGAGAAATTCTTGCTGGCCATACGAGAGACCATGGAAGGCGAGGATGATAGAAGATCCACCAAGCTTTACAGGGAGGAAGTCAGCCTCAGGATCATTAAGAGTTTTCTCGAAGAAATATTGGATGAATAGGAGTCTTGTGAAATGGAAAAAACGATAAAACAGATCAATGAAACATCGAGCAATTGGGAAAAAAAGATCTTTGATTTCCTAAAGGATATCATTCGGATAAAATCAACAAGCACCAATGAAAAAGAGGTTGTTCACAGAATAAAAAAAGAAATGGAAGCCCTGGACTATGAAGAAATCATCATAGACAAGATGGGAAACATATTGGGCAGGGTAGGAAATGGCAAGAGAATCATCGCTTATGACGGACACATCGACACAGTGGATGTGGGCAGTATAGATAATTGGGAGTTCGATCCTTTTGCCGGAACTGAAGATGGCACATATATCTATGGTAGAGGTGCCAGCGATCAAAAGGGCGGTTTCACATCAATACTATATGGGGCAGCAATCGCCAAAAAGCTGGGTCTTCTGAATGATGTAACCCTTTGGGTGACAGGGACAGTACAGGAGGAGGATTGCGATGGTTTGTGCTGGCAGCATATCATTGAGGAAAAGACCATCGTGCCTGAGTTTGTTGTCTTATCGGAGCCGACAGGACTCAATGTATACAGAGGCCAGAGAGGACGAATGGAAATCAGGGTAGAGGTCAGTGGCATCAGCTCCCATGGATCGGCGCCTGAACGAGGAGATAATGCCATCTATAAGATGGCACCGATCATATCTGAGTTGAAAGCACTCAATGACAGGCTCAAGATTGATGATTTTCTGGGAAAAGGGACACTGACCATATCTGAAATATTTTTCACATCACCATCCAGGTGCGCGGTGGCAGACGGCTGCAGCATATCCATCGACAGACGATTGACAGCTGGGGAGACCATGATATCTGCCATTGACGAGATCAAGGCATTGCCCGCTGTCAAAATGGCGAATGCAAGGGTAGAGATGTATCGCTATGAGGCTAAGTCTTATACCGGACTTGAGCAATCTGTGGACTGCTATTTCCCCACATGGACATTGCCAGAGGACAGCCTGTTCTGCCAAACACTTGTAAATGCCTGTGAACAAACCTTTGGAAGCAGGCCATTGGTGGACAAATGGACATTCTCGACAAACGGTGTGTCGATTATGGGACTTAAAGGAATCCCCTGCGTTGGCTTTGGACCAGGAATGGAAAAGGAAGCTCATGCGCCCAATGAAAAAATACGAAAGGATGAAGTCATCAAAGCTGTGAATGTTTATGCTTTGATACCAACTATATATGGAGGGATAACCAAATGAATGGAACATTGAAAGGTAAGCATTTTATAACATTGAGAGAATGGAGCAATAACGAGATTGATTTTTTGCTGGATGTGGCTGGAGACCTGAAGAGAAAATTCTACATGGACGTTCCGACACCCTATCTTCCTTTAAAAACGATTTTTCTCATGTTTTTTGAGCAGTCAACACGGACCAGAAATTCCATGGAGGCTGGAATTGCCCAGCTTGGCGGACATGCCAATTATCTGGACACCTCATCCATGCAGATCAGTCATGGCGAATCTGCAAAGGATACAGGCATCATATTGTCAAGCTTTGGACATGGCATAGCCTGTCGCAATTGTTTCTGGGAAATCGGGAACAAATATCTGAGAGAGATGGCAGCCCATTCATCCAGACCGATCATGAATCTGCAATGCGATCTCTATCATCCTATGCAGGGCGTAGCCGATCTGATGACCATCAAGGAAAAGTTCACATCCACCAAAGGCATCAAGGTTTCCATTATCTGGGCTTACGCCACTTCACACAAGAAGCCTATAAGTGTTCCGTTGACACAGGCACTGCTTTTCCCGAGATATCAGATGGATGTGACATTGGCATATCCAAAGGGGTTTGAGCTGCCTGATTGGGCCATCGATGAAGCGAAAGAAAATGCGACCAGGTATGGTGGAAGCTTCAGAATAACCCATGACATAGAGGAAGCTTTCAGAGATGCGGATGTTGTGATTCCTAAAAACTGGGGATCATGGAGCTCCAAGGATCCGGACGTGAACATTGATGATTTCAAGGACTGGAAATGCACTGAGAAACTCATGTCCATCGCATCTAAAGATGTGAAATACATGCATGCCTTACCTGCTGACAGGGGAAATGAAGTAGAGGATTCTGTCATAGACGGACCTCATTCCATTGTCTACCAGGAGGCTGAAAACAGACTTCATACTGCGAAAGCTGTCATGATGCTGACGATGTAACGTCAGATATGAAATTCGACAATCATCATCAATAAACTGATGGAGGAAAATGATATGTACAAAATACCTGTAATAGGACCCACTTACGAGGAAATGCTGCATCCATGGAAGATAGATCCCGACATAAGAAAAGCGGCAATAGAGATGAGAAAAATAGATTCCCTGCATCCTCTGAATCTTTACAATATAAGCTGGCGGAATGAGAACAATGAAATCGGCTATTTTATTCTACCGCCCAGTTTTACCAATATAAAAGCCAATATCGTCGTCATGTACGCCAAGGATTTTCCGACAGGCAGCCATAAGGTAGGACCCACCTATTCGGTGCTGACAGAAAAGACTGTCCTTGGAGAGGTTGATCCCCTCAATCACAGATTGGTTTGGCCATCCACAGGAAATTATGGCGTTGGTGGAGCTTGGGTCAGTAGCAGAATGAACTATGACTCCCTCGTGATTCTGCCTGAGGAGATGAGCCAGGAAAGATTTGATCTGATCAGGGAATATGGCTCCGATGTCATTGCCACCCCCGGTTGCGAATCCAACGTGAAGGAAATCTATGACAAGACCAAGGAGCTAAGGGCTCAGGACCCAGATAAAATAAGAATTCTCAACCAGTTCGAGGAATTTGCAAACTATCGATTCCACGAGTATGTTACAGGCAATTCGATGCTTGAGTTGGTATCGGAAGCGAATATCGGAAATGGAGAAATAGCTGCAGTTGTTTTAACTGTGGGTTCTGCAGGCACCATAGCCAGCGGAGACAGAATCAAGAAGGTGTTTCCGAATGCCAAGATTATCGCTGGCGAGCCTGTCCAATGCCCAACATTGTCATTGAACGGCTATGGCGGTCATGATATTCAAGGCATAGGTGACAAGCATGTGACCTGGATCCATAATGTGATGAACTGCGATGGTGTCGTGCAGATAGATGACATGGATTGCAAGAGAATGCTCAAGGTGTTCAGCTCAGAAGAGGGCAAGCGATATCTCAAGACGATCCTTGGAGAGGAGACTGTGGAGTTTATCTCCGACAAGCTTGGCATTTCAGGTGTTGCAAACATTATCGGAGCCATTAAGACCGCTAAGTACTATGATTTGGATGAGGGCGAGAATATAGTGACAGTGGCGACAGATGCCATCGACAGATATTATTCGGTTATGGATAAGATGCCAGAGATAGATATCAACAGAGCCAAGAACATATACGATAGAGCTATCAGGTTTCAGGAGCCTTCCCTATTTTTCGAGGGAGACCGCTACAATAGGCTGAGATGGCATAATTTGAAGTATTATACATGGGTGGAGCAGCAAGGAAAGACTGTTGAAGAGCTCAACTATCAGCTGAAGCAATCCTATTGGCATTGCCAGGCGGACAGGGTCAGAGAAATGGACAAAAAGATCGAGGCATATACAGAGACGCATCAGGCGGAGCTGAAAAACATACTAGGAGTGACAAATGTTTGATTTAGGGATTATCAATGGACGGGTGTATTTTGGAAAAGAATATAGAGTGACAAATGTATATGTCAAGGCTGGTAAAATTGCAGAGATAAGCAAGGAACTCTTTGAATGTGAGAGAGTATTGGACGCAACTAAAAAAATAGTCGTTCCTGGCTTTATTGATTCACATGTCCATTTTGCTTTGAAAGTGGGCGAGTTTGAATCCGCAGATGATTTTGAGTCCGGATCCAAGACAGCTGCCTACGGTGGTATAACTACCTTCTTGGATTTTACGGATCCAATATTTCATCACGATGAGTTTAGGGACGCCTTGGAAAAACGGAAAAAGGAAGCAGAAAATGCCTGCATAGACTATTCATTTCACGCCACGGTTGGAGATTTCAAAGGTGACCCTGATGTGCTCAAGATATTGTGCAAGGCAGAAGGCATCAACAGTATCAAAGTGTTTACAACCTATTCCGAATCCAACAGAAGATGCTCTTACGAAATGATTGAAAAACTATTTGACGAAGAGATGACACTGATGGCCCACTGTGAAGAAGAAGATCTTCTTAAAAAAAGATGGGAAAGCCCGGCGACTTATGAGAAGGCCAGACCGGTCATGGCTGAAAGATCTGCGGCGATGCATATGGCTGATATTGCGGAGAGGAGAAAGAGCCGACTGTATATCGTGCACATTTCATCCGGCAGTACCTTGGATATGATTAAATTGAAGCATCCGGCACAGATTGGCAAAAGCATATTCCTGGAAAGCTGCCCCCATTATTTTTATCTCTCGGATGTCAAGCTGAGCAATATAGATGGTAATCTCTATCTTCTGACACCACCATTGAGAGGCGGCAAGGAACTGATGAGGTTAAGAAGCAGTATTGGTTTAATCGATACGATCTCAACAGACCATTGCCCGTTTATGAGCGAAGAAAAAATGAAATACGACATGGCCTATCAGGTGCCTATGGGTATTGGCGGCGTGGAGCATTCCTTTCCGTTGATGTTCAATTTATTTGGAGACGCGATTATTCCAAAGTTCACATCCAAGCCTGCGGAGATATTTGGCCTGAAGAACAAGGGTGAGATAAAGGTGGGCAAGGACGCTGATCTTGTCATATTCGACAGCTCATTATCCAACACAATTAAGGAAAGCCATTCAAAGGCTGACTACACAGTCTATGAGGGATTAAAAATTAGAGGCAAGATATCAGCAACCATTTCAAGAGGCCATATCGTTATGGAAAATGACCAATTCTTTGGAGGACAAGGACAGTTCATCAGGAGGTGAAACTTTGAAAGCGATTGTGAATGTCAGAATCTATGACTTCGTGGATTATATCGACAATGGATATGTCATATTTGATAAACGCATCATAGAAGTTGGACATATGCGGGATTTCAACAAAAGCATGGAAAGGATAGATGGGAAGGGAAAGATCATTTTGCCCGGATTGGTGAATTTCCATACCCACCTCTACTCAAGCCTGTTTAGAGGTCTTGATATGAAGACCGCTCCAGAGACTTTCCATCAGGTATTGGAGGATATATGGTGGAAATATGACCAGCATTTGAAGCTGGAAGACATTGGACTGGCAGCAGGCATGTATTGTGTTGATAGTCTGAAATCAGGGGTTACGGCAATTGTAGATCATCATGCTGGCGGTGAGATTCAAGGCAGTCTTCATGTTATTAGAAATGTGGTAAAAGGACATTTCGGCATGAAGGGACTGTTCTGCTTTGAGACCAGCGACAGGTACGATATTGATTTGTGTGTTAATGAAAACTTGGATGCCATTAAAATGGGAGACGGACTTTTGGGACTTCATGCATCGATGACCCTAAGCGATGATACCCTGAAAAAATGCAGCAACGTTGTTCATGATACACCTATTCACATTCATGCAGCAGAAAGCATGGAGGATGAGGAACATGCCTTGAACCATTACGGTATCCGAGTTGTTGAGAGGCTAGACAGATATCAGCTGCTAAATAGGAATTCAATACTGGCTCACTGTGTGAATATCAATGAATCAGAAGCCGAAATAATCTATGGAAGGGAGTGTATTGTGGCACTGAATCCCAGCTCGAACATGAACAATGCTGTCGGGCTTTTTGATTATGACCTGTTCAGGAGAAACAGTATCAACCTGGTAGCAGGAACAGATGGTTTGGGCACCAATGTGGCGAAGGAATGGCAAAACATCTATTATATCGGCAAGCAAGCCATGAACAAACCCTCAGGAATCGGACCGGATGAAATCCGATACCATATCGCCAAATCCTATGAACTGTTCAACCAGATGAACAATAAGAAAATCGGAAGAATACTGGAAGGTTATGATGCGGATTTGCTGCTGATCGACTATGAACCGCCAACACCAATGGACGAAGAAAACGCATTTGGACATGTCTTGTTTGGAATTTTTGACAATCTCAGACCTAGGGATGTTTTTATAGAGGGTGAGTATAAAATCAAGGATTATTATTCTAAAGTGGCTTTTGACATTAACCATGAACTGGTCAATAAACTATGGAAAAGGATAGGAGGGCATCAACTTGAAACTTAAAGTGAAAATATACGATGTGATATTCGACAATCCACTTCTGCCTGCCTCAGGACCTATCGTTGGCAGTATCCATAATCTTTTACAGTTCAATGATTCAAAGGTAGGCGGCATCGTC
>DMAP01000296.1 GCA_003446975.1 Clostridiales bacterium
TTAAGGCTATCCATTTTTGTCATGACACTATCCGGTATGCTGAGGGCAAGATTGATCAATTCATTGTCTATGTTCTCAGCCTCTTTTGGCTCCATTATCTCACCATCAAAATACTTGTTGACCATAGCTACAGTCCGGTTAACCAGGTTTCCTAAAATATTGGCCAAATCTGAGTTGATTCTCTCAATCAACAACTCATAAGTAATGGTCCCATCATTGGCAAATGGCATCTCGTGTAATACAAAAAATCTGACGGCATCAACACCGAAGTGCTCAACCAGAAAATCAGGGTATATGACATTTCCTCTGGATTTGCTCATTTTACCTTCTCCGACAAGCAACCATGGATGACCGAAAACTTGTTTCGGTAGTTCAACTCCTAAAGCAAGCAGCATAATCGGCCAATAAATAGTGTGGAATCTTAAGATGTCCTTTCCAATCAAATGGACATCAGCAGGCCAATACTTTCGGAACAACTCTCCGTGATTGCCATCCGTGTCGAATCCTAGACCGGTAATATAGTTTGAGAGGGCATCAATCCAAACATAGATAATATGTCCTTCCTCAAAATCGACTGGAATACCCCATTTGAATGATGTTCTTGAAACACAGAGATCTTGCAAACCAGGTTTCAGGAAATTGTTGATCATTTCATTTTTTCTAGACTCGGGTTGAATAAACTGTGGATTTTTTTCTATATGTTCAATGAGTGTGTCAGCATATTTGCTCAATTTAAAGAAATATGCCTCTTCTTTTGTTTTGTATACATCTCTGCCGCAATCCGGGCATTTGCCATCGACCAGTTGACCTTCAGTGTAAAATGATTCATCCGGCGTGCAATACCAGCCTTCATATTGGCCTTTGTATATATCGCCTTGATCATAAAGCTTCTTGAATATGTTTTGTACAATTCTCTTGTGGTCTGGCTCGGTGGTTCTGATGAACCTGTCATAGGAAGTATTCATCAGATCCCATATTCTTTTTATTTCGGCAGCGATTTCATCAACAAAATCCTGAGGGCTTTTATTAGCCTCAGCGGCCTTTTGCTCAATTTTCTGACCGTGCTCATCGGTCCCTGTCTGAAAATAGACATCATATCCCACTAATCTCTTGAATCTGGCGATGCTGTCAGCCAAAACTATTTCATAGGTGTTGCCTATGTGTGGTTTCCCTGATGTATAGGCAATTGCGGTTGTAATGTAATATTTTTTCTTTTCCATCGTTTACCTTTCCTTTTTTAAATAATAAACGTCTCTTATAAACATAAGAGACGAAGTTACCCGTGTTACCACTCTATTTCATGGTTTCCTCGCGAAAACCACCTCAGGGTATTTAACCCATCATTAACGCAGACCAGACGTCATGCCCTACTCATCTTCAGGCACAAAACTCCGGGACCATCTTCATCTCTTGCATAAGCACCGGCTTTCACCTAACCCGGCTCTCTTTGGCATAATTCAGAGATTACTCTTCCCCTCAACGTTTTTAATATTAACATTAAGAATATATAATAATTTAATGGTCTTGTCAAGAAATAGCAACCGTTACTGGATAATTCTGTACATCTCTGAAGAACTGTCTTTAGAGACGTGCTCAGTAAGTTGTTCCACAATGACTTTCATAGTTTTATCGCCAAATCTGATTTCAATCTGGTCATTTATTGCCACTTCGCTTCCGGGTTTTGCTTCTTTGCCATTAATACTGATTCTGCCATTTTCGCAAGCTTCTTTTGCGATTGTTCTTCTTTTGATAATTCGAGCGTTTTTAAGAAACTTATCTATTCTCATATATCCTCCGTAATGTTGCCTGTATCAACAGGGTTCTTGGGTTCAGATGGTGTTTGAAGCACCACCTGAACCTTAGAAACCGTTATCCAGGGACTTTACAGTGCTTATCTCCCACTTAAAGAAGTGGGAGATAAGCACTGTTAGTCATCGGATGAAATAAAAATCAGACCGTACTCAAGGTCTGATTTTATCATTAATCAATCTTATTTGTTAACCGCTTCTTTTAATGATTTGCCTGCCTTAAATACTGGTGCAGTTGATGCAGGAATTTCAATAGTTTGTTTCGGATCTCTTGGATTTCTGCCTTTTCTTTCTTTTCTGCTTCTAACCTCGAATGTTCCAAATCCAACCAATTGGACTTTTTCACCTTTTACCAATTCAGCTTTAACTGTCTCCATAAAAGCATTTAAAGCAACCTCTGCGTCTTTTTTCGTAAATCCTGTCTGTTCAGCGATACTAGCGACTAATTCAGCTTTATTCACAATAAAACCCTCCTTAATATATTTTAATATTGCAAATTCCAAATGGAATTAATGCCTTTTTGATAATTCCCAAAGATAATCCATTTCTTCTAAAGTCATATCCTTTAAATCCTTGTCAGCATTTTTTTCTATAAACTCAAATCTTCTTATAAACTTCTTGTTCGTCTTATTCAATGCGATGTCTGGATTGATTCCCATAAAACGTGCAAAATTGATAATTGCAAAAATCAAATCCCCAATTTCATCTTCGATTTTTACCGCGTCCATGGTCTCATAAGCTTCCATCAGCTCAGCAATCTCTTCTTTGACTTTGAGAACGGCTCCTGATGCATTTGGCCAATCAAACCCGACTTCAGCTGCTTTGCTCTGAATTTTATAGCCTCTCGTGAGGGGAGACATGGACTGTGGAATACCTGCGATTTTTTCAGTATAGGATGATGTCTTTTTTTCTTTTTCTTTTATCTCATCCCAGTTCAATTTAGCTTCTGTCTCGTCATGTGCCTTCGAATCAAGAAATACATGCGGATGTCTTGAATAGAGCTTTTTACAGATTCCCGCAATCACATCTTCGAAATTGAAATAGCCTTCCTCGGCTGCGATTTGAGAGTGGAAAACAACTTGAAGCAATAAATCACCCAATTCTTCCACTAGATTATCCACATCGTTGTTTTCTATTGCATCTACAACTTCATAAGCTTCTTCCACAACACACTCTCTTAGCGACATATGTGTTTGCTTTCTGTCCCACGGACATCCATCAGGACCTCTCAATAAGCTCATCAGGTTTTTCAAATCATTTATATTATACATGTCTAACATTGTAATATCAATACTTTCAACAAAAATATATGTAGAATAGTCATAATTTTCTTGTCTATCCAATTCGAATAGTGAAATTTGTTCTCTTTTATTTTTTAATATGTCCATAAAAATGACATTTGTATCATACGGATATATTTCGGTCAGCTCTATTTTTATCCTCGAGGCCAATGCTTGGCTTTCGATTCCACAGATAATATTATCCCCATGTATATCAATACTGTATTGGTTTAACACCTGGCCATCTATTATGTTGACTCTCATATTTTGTGTCCCTGATAGTTTAATGGCCTTGTCAATGAAGCTACAACCATCAATAATGTCAATCTCTATACCATGTTGTTCATTTAAATAACTGTCTACAATCCTATCCCCAATATATGGTGATCCAGGCACGATATAAATAATTTCGTCATATTGGTCCAATGCATAATCCAATGTTTCTTTTATAATCTGATAAACTTGTTCCAGATTATCTTCTTTTTCAAAAATCTCATCGAAAGCTTTTAGATTCTTATAGCTTTGCTCCGTAAGAACAGGATGTCTGATCGTCCTGGCGTATTTAGGTTTTTCGCTATTTATTAAGTTGTAGGCCTTGTAACTCAACTCTTCTGATTTCCCTGTTCCTAATCCCAAAATATGCAGTTTGTGCATCATATCACCTATTTCATTAGTCTTAGTTTGTTCATTATTTTATAAAGTTTTTCGCCTTTTGGCAATAAAGCCGTATCTTCTCTATTGATAGTGCCTGTCAACGGTAATGCTATAAAGTAAACAGAAACCCCACCTGCAATCGCCATTAGTGCCGAGAGTTTGACCCCGATGAAGCCAGATCCAACATGGTAGATTGCATAAACCACAACACCCATAATGGCAGATGCCATAAGTGGTCTGAAAGCAATGTTGAAAAGGCGCACCTTCACTTCTGTATACTTATTGATATCCCAATAATTAAGAACCGCTGCAGTCATATAAGCCGCTATGGTACTCAGGGCAGCTCCTTTGACATTTAAGTAAGGGATTCCTACCAGTATATAGGTCATTATGATTTTAACGATAGCGCCTATTGCCAGGTTTTTAACTGGAATTCTTTGTTTGTCCACTGCCTGCAGAATGGCAGTGAGGGATTGAACAACTGTCAGAAACACAACGCTGATTGCCAATATTGCCAGCAACTGTCCGACACTTTTGTGTTTGTCTGGTCCCAACGCAGGATAAAACAACTTAATAATCGGTTCAGCCAGTATATATAGTCCAAAAGCTGATGGCAAACCAATAATGAATGATGTCCGCATTCCTAAATCAGTTGTTTGATTCAACGCATCTCTGTCTCTTCTTGTGTAAGCATTTGATATGCTGGGTACAAGGCTCATGGCTATAGCTATTGAGAAAACCTGAGGAAAATTAATGAATGTCTGAGCTGTTCCACTAAGTTGGCCATACAAATCTGTTGCCTCGATATTGGAATAGCCTATTTGAGCCAGTCTCATTGACACGAGTTTGGCATCTATAAGACCCATCAATGGAACGATTGAAGCCCCCAATGTAATAGGAATAGCGATTGCCAACAGCTTTTTAAGAACCCTTCCTGATTCCTCCTCAATATTGTTTGCAGCGTTATCTATCCTGTCGTATATGGTTTTTCTGTGTCTGGAATAGATGAATAAAATAAAAATAAATCCTGCAATGCCTCCCGCTGAAGCACCAAAGGATGCTCCTCCGGCAGCTTTCTGTAGACTTGAGGCTGCCAACACATATGCCAGCGACAACCCTACAGCGAATCTAACCAATTGTTCCAAAACCTGGGACAAAGCTGTAGGCATCATGTTTTGCATTCCTTGAAAATAACCTCTATAAACACTCATGATTGGCACAATCATCAGGGCTGGCACCAATCCCAGCAGAGAATAATAAGTGCCTGGATAACCTATAGCCTGTGCTATGGTTTTAGCGAATATGAGAACTGTTAATGATGAAACCACACTTACAACTAAAATAACTCTCATTGAGAGTCTAAATATTTGATGTGCGCCTTGTGGATTTTCCAGTGCCATTTTTTCAGACACCAGTCTAGCAACAGCGGTTGGAAATCCGGCAAGCGATATGACAAGCAGCAGATTGTAAACTTGATAGGCTGGTTGAAAATAACCAATTCCCTCTGTTCCAATAAGATTTGTTAACGGGATTCTATAAATAGCACCGATAATTTTGACAATTAAGCCTGCAGTTCCTAAAACGGCTGCGCCTTTTAAAAAGTTATTTCCGGACATGATGTCTCCTCCGTTGTCTATGTATGATATGTGATGCTTTATTCTCTATCTGAACTCCTACCTGAACAGTTGCTTGGAATACCTCACATTTGATCCCTTTCTGATGTTTTTGTCAGTCATGGCATACTGAAAAAAAATAACAGTGGCGATAAACAGAATGATATCTCCAATTGTCAACACGATTGGGTAGATGAATATGCCTTCGAAGGATAGAAATGCACCCATGTAAAATCTGGACTCAGGAATTATCGTGAAATACCTCACATTCCCTGTCTTGATCAACTCAACAATTTCAGGGCTGAAAGCATTTTTCGCTGTTACTTCCGTTATCCCGACCTTTACACCATTCAGAACCAACATGATAAAATTGTACAATGTTCCAATAAAAAATAGATACATGAACTTGATTGATCTATTGGACAGTATACCTGCGATTATGAGTATATATGAAGTTATCAGTATCCCATCATTGATGCTACTGCCTAAATCAGACAGACCTATGTTCAGAATAAAAACAAAAAACTGTAACAATATACCCGTCAGTATAAGCAATGGAAACTGAAATGTCAAATAGCCAATCTTCTCCAATTTGCCTTTTCTCAGTTTTCCGATTATCAATCCAATGGCGGCCGCATACAAAAACAATTTGATTCCTCCTGTCTGGAACAATGTTAATTTATTTATTATATATTAAAACAAATCCAACTTCAAGATTCCCAGTCTATTTATTCATTACAAGAGCCTGGCATTATATGCCAGGCTCTTCATCACGCTGATCAGATCAATACTCCGGTTCGATTAACCCTACGTTGTTATCTTTTCTTTTGTAAACAACATTGACTTCTTCTGTATCTGCATTCAGGAAAACATAGAAATTGTGGTTTACCAAATCCATTTGCAGTACCGCTTCCTCTACACTCATGGGTTTTACAGCAAATCTCTTGGTCTTAACTATTTTCAGATCATCCTCTGTTACTTCCAATGGTTCGATGTTCTCGAATCTTATGGTGTCCTGGCTGTGCTTCTTGCTTTGAAGTCTGGTTTTATATTTTCTAATCTGTCTTTCCAGAGCATCTACGGCACTATCTATTGAGTTGTACATATCATCTGTTACTTCTTCTGCTCTTATGACTGTTCCTGCAAAAGGCACTGTGATCTCAATAATCTGTCGCAACTTTTCCACGCTTAGAACTACTTTGACTTCCACATCCTTATAGAAGAATTTGTCAAGTTTTCCGAGTTTCTTTTCTACTGTGTCCCTTAAGTTATCGGTGACACTGATGTTTTTACCAAATATTTTAATGTCCATACGTCAGTCCCCTTTCTTTTGTTTGTATTTATTTTATACCCAGTTACAAGGGTTTAAAAACTAATATGATATATACTACTGTATTTATTTATGCAAAAATCTTTTTAAACATCTGTTGATAACTCTGTTAATAAGTCCTGTTTTAAGGCTTTTTTGTGTGGATAACACAATGATTTTTATTAATATACTGATAAATATTCACTTTGTAATTATCTGGCGATGGTTAGGCATATTATTTGATTGGCGCCATTCTGTTTTAATACCTTGGAACATTCATTGACCGTTGAGCCTGTTGTATAAATATCATCCACCAATAGTAGCTTATGGGGTACGTGCCTTCTATCAAGGATAGAAAAAGCATCTGCCATGTTACTCCATCGCGCATATCCTCGTAGTTGGCTTTGAGGTTTGGTTTCCTTGTTTCTCTTAATTAATTTTACCATAGGTAAGCTTAAATTAAAAGAAATATAACTGGCAAGTAATGCTGATTGGTTATACCCTCTCTTCAATTCCTTAGATTTATGAATGGGTACAGGTACAACTGCATCTATATCTATTTCATTTTTATTATTAAGGAACTGAACCATTTGATATCCAAACATTTTATATAGGTGAGACTTATTGTGGTATTTGAAATCATTTATCAATTCCTTTGCTTTGCCTTTGTACTGAAACAAAGCCAAACTTCTTTCAAACACCTTCTCCATCCTTATACATTCATTGCATAAATCTCCATCATTTTCCATGGGTTTTGAGCATCTGGCGCATAGTAAGCCTTCCAATCTAGGGAGTAGGCTCTCACAATGCATACATATGTGAGAGCTTCCTATGTACGACGCTTTGTATCCACAGACCAAGCAGGTGTTTTTTTCCGGCAATAGTATCTCTGCAATGTCTCTCATCAAGTTATCAATCAAGTCACCACCCCTTAAAAATACTGCTTTATTTGTGATAATCGATATTTCAGTCCAGAATATCGTTCCGAGGTCTTATTGTTTTGTATCATCATTTTAAGATATTTTTCATTTCCAACCAATACAACCAGTTTTTGCGCTCTAGTTACCGCAGTGTACAAGAGGTTTCTATTCAAAAGCATAGGTGGAGCCCAGGTAACAGGTATAATAACCGCGGGAAACTCACTGCCCTGGCTTTTGTGGACAGTTACAGCATAGGCTAGTATAATCTCATCCAACTGTGTAAAATCGTACCTGACTTCTCGTTTGTCATCAAATTCAATCCACAAACACTCATCCTTATTGTCTATAAAGCGTATGCGTCCCATATCTCCGTTGAAAACACCTTCTCCTTTTTCTGTTTCCTTGCCTGCTATCGCTATCTCCCATTTTACTTGATAGTTGTTTTTTATCTGCATGACCTTATCTCCCACTCGAAAGACAATATCACCTATCTTTTTTTCTGTCTTGATGTCAGAAGCTGGATTCAATGCCTCTTGAAGCCTTCTATTCAACTCAAAGGTTCCTGATACCCCTTTTTTCATGGGTGTTAGGACTTGAATCTCTTCCATGCCGTTAAAACCATAGTGGGATGTCAATCTATCTGCACAAAGCGTTACAATGTTATCAGCTACATTCCCTTCTTCCTCTTTGATGAAGTAGAAGTCACCGTCCTTTATATTGTATGTTGGCATTTCGCCATTGTTTATGTTGTGTGCATTTACTTTTATCAGGCTCTTTTCCGATTGCCTGAACACCTTGTCAAGCTTGGTGGTTGGAATAACACCTGATTCAATAATGTCACGTAAAACATTGCCCGCACCCACAGATGGCAATTGATCCACATCGCCCACCAAAACGATTCTAGTCCCTGTTTCGATAGCTTTCAGGAGTGAGTTCATCAATAAGATATCCACCATTGACATTTCATCAACGATGATTACGTCATACTCGAGAGGCGAATGTTCATTTTTGTTGAAATACAAAGTGCTGGTATCTTCGCTGAAGTTGTACTCCAGCAATCGATGTATTGTTTTTGCCTCTTTGCGGGAGGTTTCTGTTATCCTTTTGGCAGCTCTTCCTGTTGGAGCACATAGTGCGGTTTCTTTTCCCATTATTTCAAACATTTTGATCAACGTATTGATGATTGTTGTTTTTCCAGTTCCCGGTCCTCCAGTTATGATGGAGACGCCGTTTTGAACCGCCTTTATAACACTTTCCTTCTGCTTGTCAGTCAGCTGTTTAGTGTTCTCTTTCTCAATCTCTTCAATAATTTGCTCCAGGTTGCCATCGAATTCATTCTTGAAGTTCAAATGCAAATTGGTTATTTTGTTGGCAGTTCCTGTCTCCGCATAATAGTAAGGAACATAATAAATGGCCTCTGAACCGTCAATGTTTTCAACAAATAACTGGCCCCTGAAAGCCATGTTGGATATGACCGCGTCAATATAGGATATTTTGACATTCAAGACTTTTTCAGATTTTTCCTTCAGATAGTGTTTGTTTAGATAGGTGTGCCCATCACTGGCCGATTCCATCAACACATGTCGGATTCCTGCCTCTATCCTGAATTCAGAATTGTTGCTGATACCCATGGTTGCGGCTATCTTGTCTGCAAGCTTAAAACCAATGCCTTGGATGTCCTCGGCTAATCTGTATGGGTTGTCTTTCACATTCTTTATGGTATCGGCACCATATCGTCTGTAGATTTTAACACTATATGAGGGTGATATGCCATATTTCTGAAGGTATATCATAATCTCCTTCAGTTCGATTTGTTCTCTATAGCTTTCAATAATAATATCAGCTTTCTTTTCTCCGATGCCCTCCACTTCTGTTATTCTCTGAGGCTGATACTGCATAATCTCTAAGGTTTTTTCTCCGAAAAGCTCGACAATCTTATTGGCAGTTGACTTGCCTATACCCTTGATAAGGCCCGAAGATAAATACTTTCTGATTCCGTCAAGGGTATCGGGACGAATCAGTTCAAAGCTCTCCACCTCAAACTGTTTTCCATATCGTCTATGAAATGTCCATCTGCCCGTGATTTTTAGGTTTTCTCCCTGAGTTGGATTTGAAAAGATTCCGGTGAAGGTTATGATATCGTCTTCTGTTTCAATAATCCCAACCGTATACCCGTTTTCTTCGTTGTAATATATTATTTCATCGATTATCCCTGTATAAATTTCCATTCGTCCCCATCCTTTGAGTTATATTATATGGATATTATCAAAGTGGGTAAAGAGAAATTTTCAGAGTTGTGGTATAATAATGTCAATAATAGATATAAGGAGCCAAAATATGCCATTGATGAAAACGACCAAACCTTATGAGATACTATGCTTTTACACGGACTATAAAGATAAACTTTCCCCACAATCTTTGATTGGTCTTTTCCAGGACGCTGCCACCAATCAATCCTCATTTCTTGGTGTTGGGCATGATTATATGGTTTCAAACAATCTAATTTGGGTTTTGTTGAAATATAACATTCACATCAACAGAATGCCAGAGTTTAAAGAGATCGTCAAAATCGTCACTTTCCCGATGTATTATGAAAGGTTTTATGTGTACCGGAAATTTGAAATGTATGACGAAAAAGAAAATCTCATAGCTTTCGCTTATTCGACCTGGACCATAGTCGATATTGAAACAAAGAAACTGTGTCGAATCACCAAGGATCTGACAAAAGCCTATGGTTTTACGACCAAGGATAGATTTTCTGAGAAAATCGCCTTCAACAACATCCCCAAATTGGCGGAGGGTGATTATGAGACAACCTTTAAAATCAGATATATGGATATCGATAACAACCTTCACGTCAACAATACAAAATATCTAGCTTGGGCCATTGAAACTGTTCCATACAATATCATTACAGGATCCGATCTCAGCCACATTGATATCATCTATAGGAAAGAAATCAAATATGGACAATCAGTAAAAATCACCACAAAAACCTATGAATTCGAGGACAAGACAGAAATCGTCCACATGGTTAACAGTCCAGATGATCTCCTTTGCCAGATAAAAACCATATGGCAGAAAGGAAAGTCGTATAATCTTTTAGAACAATGATAAGTGTCGAATTAATATTAATTTAATGTTCATTTGATAAATTTAATGATACAATGTACTGTAAATAGTTCTTTATACGCATTGAACCTGTCAAAGGAGGAATATCATGAATCCTGCCAGTATTTTCTGGATTGCCCTGATCATCATTTTTGTAATCATTGAAGCTGCAACAGCTGGAATAACAACCATATGGTTTGCTATCGCTTCAGTGATAGCCTTGGTTTCGCAGCTACTTGGTTTTTCACCAATCGCTCAGATTGCCATTTTTCTCGTATCCTCGGCTGTTTTGCTTTATTTCACCAGACCTCTGGTTATGAAATACTTGAAAGTAGGCAAGACCCGCACCAATGCTGACAAGCTTGTTGGAGATGTTGGAAAAGTCATCGAAGAGATTGATAATCTAAATGCCAAAGGATTGGTAAAGATTTCCAATCAAATTTGGACAGCCCGCTCCCTTGATGAAACAATAATACCAATGGATACCTTGGTTAGAGTCGAGAGAATCGACGGTGTCAAATTAATCGTAAAATCAAATGGAGGTTACTAAATGTTAGAATATATTCCTTTTTTATTTATATTGGCTATTGTAATCGTTATTGTTGTGGCAAATATAAAAATCGTGCCTCAAGCCAACGCTTTCGTCATTGAAAGGCTTGGTGCTTATCACACAACCTGGGAAACCGGCTTGCATCTAAAAATGCCATTTCTTGACAGAATATCAAGAAGAGTTTCTTTAAAAGAACAGGTTGTTGATTTTCCACCCCAACCGGTTATTACAGAAGACAACGTCACAATGCAGATTGATACAGTTGTATTTTTCCAAATCACTGATCCCAAATCCTTCACTTATGGTGTTGAAAGACCATTGTCAGCTATAGAAAATCTGACTGCTACAACACTAAGAAATATAATAGGTGATCTGGAACTGGATGAATCCCTGACATCAAGAGAAGTCATTAACACTAAGATGAGAGTAATCCTTGATGAGGCTACTGACCCATGGGGAATCAAGGTCAATAGGGTCGAGCTGAAGAACATCAT
>DMAP01000275.1 GCA_003446975.1 Clostridiales bacterium
GAAATTGGCTTGACCAAAGTTGTTGATGCCTACCTTGAATACCTTAGGTGCTTCTGTTGGAGCTTCTGTTGGGGCTGCTGTTGTTGGTGCTGCTGTTGTCGGTGCAGGCGTGCTTCCGCCACATCCTGCGGCTACCAAGCTTGTAATCAACAAAATAACCAATAATAGTGTGAATCTTCTTTTCATTTTACCCTCCATCTTCTCTTTATAATTTATATTTTTTAATTGTTAAGCTTATCAAATGGCACATATGCCAGATTCGGGCATCCATATCTTGCACCCGAAAAAGCTTTTGCACCTATACTGCTCTTTAAAGCTTCCTGCATACGTTCGTGACATGGCTTGCCGACAAACACAATCGGTTGTCCGATTTCCAATCCCGCACTCATCAATCCCTCGCCTGATTCCGGATTCAGTATAAAGGCAATGTCTGGAAAAATGGTTCTGATTTCGCCATCAATCCATACAGCCATCGTTTCATTCTTGATGACGGTTTCCAGATAACGTTCTTTAAAATCACCTTCTCCTTTAACCTTGACCCTTGTCAGATAGAATCCCAAAGCATCCTCAGCGATGATATCCGTTATGACACCCTGAAACAATTTGATTCCCCCGCATGATTTTATAAAAGCATCCACTGGATCTGTCTTTCGATCTCTGGCATCCAATACCGCCTTCCCATAAGCGATGGCGTCGGTGACTATATTGGGAACGCAGCATCTTTTCAGATCAGCTCCATTCATGGGATAATGAGCGTTTCCTCCCAGACCGCCGCCTTTTGTGACAACAAACCTGCCGATTTCATCCGCATAGGTTGCCTCCAAACTTTCCATCACAACAATCTTATTGCCAAGATGATCCACCAGCGGCATCGGTGTCAACGAAAGCCCCAATCCAATAAAGCTCGTCATCTGTGTTTCAGGCGCTGACCTGCCCACAGCATCTCCATTGATCATCGGTATTCCCATGCGAGCTGCCAGTGTCATGATGACTGGCGTATTCAAACCCCCTGCCTCAAATGGTATGATGTAGTCAAGCTTTCTTCCCATCACACGTTCCATTTCACGAAAGGCCTTGATTAATACAAAGTCGTCTTCCCAGCCATCCACTATATCCTGATAGGATAGCTTTTCCAGGGCTTTTACTGATCCCATGATGCCTCCACTGCATACAAAGGCGTCGTCCTCCACATCCTCAGGATCAATAAGCTGACAGATACTGCCTTTGCTTTTGTCTTTATCTAGTATTTTTCTTCCCCATTCCGGATCTCCTCCGCCACCGGTGCCAAATTGAGACAATCCGATGAGCAGCGCATCCGTATCCTTGAAATCAAAGGCATAAACAGACAATCGGTTTTTCCTCCTTCACTTGAAATATCTAATAACACTAAATCAACGTTGTACTCTCCCTGACGCATCTCCTTTCATCAGCTTTCTGACCTCTTCGACTTCCACCACGTTGAAATCTCCTTCTATCGTGTGTTTGAGAGCAGAAGCGGCAACAGCAAAATTAATGGCTTCCTGTGGTTCATTGCCACTGATTAGCGAATAAATCAACCCAGCGCAGAATGAATCACCTCCGCCGACTCTGTCAACAATCCTAACCATATAATTTGGACCAAGGTAGAACTCCTTTCCATCGTACAGCATACCGGACCAGCCGTTATCGCTTGCGGAAATGCTCTCTCTCAACGTAATTGCCACCATTTCAAATCCAAAGGAGGACATCAGTTTTTCAGCAACGGCTTTGTAGCCTTCCACATCCAGATTTCCTGCCTCCACATTTGTATTCTCGGCTTTAATGCCAAACACCTTCTCGGCATCCTCTTCGTTGGCGACTAAAATATCCACATATGGCATCAGTTTAGTCATGGTTTCTTTCGCTTCAGCCGATGTCCAAAGATTCTTTCTAAAGTTCAAGTCGCAGCTTACCTTGACACCCAGTTCTTTCGCAGCCTGGCAAGCCTCAAGGCATACCTCAGCCACATTCGGCCCTAGTGCAGGTGTGATGCCTGTGAAGTGGAACCATTGTGCATCCTGAAAAATCGCTCTCCAGTTAAAATCACCTTTTTTTGCTTTAGCGATCGATGATTCCGCTCTGTCATATACCACAACTGAAGGTCGCATGGCAGCGCCCTTCTCACAGAAATAAATACCTAGCCTTTCCTTGTCCCATATAATTGAATCCGTGTTGACGCCATAGCGTCTTAGCTCATTGGCTGCTGCCTGGCCTATAGGATTTTTAGGCAGTTTGGTAACATAACTGGTCGATAATCCATATTGGGCGAGAGAAAACGCCACATTGGCTTCACCGCCTCCGTAAAAGGCATCAAATCCCTTGGCTTGAACAAATCTCTGAAACCCTGGCGGTGATAAACGGAGCATAATCTCCCCAAAGGTCACTACTTTCTTCATTCAATCAACTCCTTGTTCTAAGGTTATATTTATGTGTTTACTTCCTTGCCTCTTTTATGATTTCAACAAATCGGATTGCAGTCTGGGTTACTTTCTCATAATCTCCGGTCTTAGCGCCCCCGGTCAACTCACCACCAACTCCTACAGCCACACATCCGTTTTTGATCC